>DATEYD010000331.1:0-3336 GCA_035583445.1 Minisyncoccota bacterium | reverse complement strand
GGCACGGTCCCAGTCACGCTCGCACTCTTCTGTTTGTTCGGATCGCTGCTGGAAGTGAACGTGACCACAGACGTCTCCTCGTCGTACGGCATGGCATCTGCAGATACTGTCACGCGGACGATCACAGAAGTTGAGTTGCCCGTGTCCAATAAACCCGTGTCTACGACGAGGTCGCCGTCCGTGTCGATGAGCGGGGTCGTGCCGTCGTCATGGTAGAGCTCGACCAGCCAGCCATTCGCGCCGAGCGTGATCTCCGCATCGAACACGTCTGCACCTGCGACCCCGATGTTCGTCACAGTGACCCAATAATCCACAGTCGAGTCGGGGACGACATCCATATCTTGGACTGCCGGCGCGACTATCAGGCCGACGTCCACATAGGCCACGAACCCGTGGACCCTGCCATCGTCGTCAGCGACCCATACCCATCCCTCTGAGGCCGCGGGCTGGGACTGAGTATAGTTGCCGAGGTAGTCCTGATCCACGACGGATCCATCGTCCGCGTCGAGCGCGCGCAGGTAGCCGTCCAGACAGGCGCCGTATATGTATCCGTTGGAGCACACGACCGCGCTCGTCATCCTGGCAGTGCTCTGAGACCACATCACCGTCCCGACGCTAGCGTCAAGACAGTATGTTCCAGACTCTGAGCCGAAGTAGATGTAGGCGCCATCGTAAGCCGGGGTCGCGTAGTCCATGAAACCCAGGCCGCCCGTCGACCACAGCTGAACGCCCGTAAGCTCGTCAAAGCAGTACATGGTTCCCGCGAAGGTCCCCATGTAGAGTGCTCCTTGAACCGCGAGCGGAGGTGAGGACACTGCACTGTCGACTCTGGTCGACCAGAGCAGAGCGCCGGAGTACTGGTCCAGAGCGACAACACAGCCTTCATAGCCGACCATGTAGACCTGGCCGCCGTTCACCGTCGCTCCACTGTACAGCCAGTCATCGACGGAGTGGGTCCACACAACAGACCCGTCAGACGCGTCGATCGCCCACACATACGACGAGTACGTACCACCGTACAGCATCCCCTCAGAGTACGCCAGCACCATCCACTCGATGAAGTCAAGCCCGACATCGTAACCGAGGACGCTCCAGATGGTCTCACCCGTGAGGGCGTCGAGCGCATACAGCGTCGAGCTGTTCATCGAGCTGTAGAAGGTCGAGTACACGACTCCGTCCTCGACTACCGGCACGCACTGGTAATTGCCTTGCGATCCCAGCTGACGGGCCCAGATGGAGGTCCCGCTGTAGGCATCCATGGCGCTTATGTATCCGTCGTCGGTGCACTCGTACAGGATGCCGTTCTTGACCACCGGCCCGGTCCATGTGGAACCCCAGCGTGACTCGGAAGTGACCCAGAACTCCTCGAGCGGCGGGTACATCGTTCCGGGGGAATACCCCGCTCGCGCTACATTGTTGTGGAAGGTGGGCCATTCCTCATCGGCCGGAGGTGGAGGAGGCCTGGGCGGCGTCGTGAACGTGTAGTATGATGAACCGTTGTCGTCGTAGGCCAGGTTGCCCGCCTCGTCCCACGAAGCCACGGCAAAGTAGTAGACCGTGCTCTCGAGCAGGTCGGTCAAGGCGATCTCGTGAGATGTCACCATCGCCGGCTCGTACTCGACGAGCCCAGGAGGCGTTGCCGTGTCATATACGGCCACCGAATCGGAGTCCTCGTTAGTGGTCCATTCGACGGCCCCGCGGTTGAACCTGAGACTGGTCACCGTCACGCCGGAAATCACGGGCGGATTGTCGTCCACCATCGCGGAGTCGTACTTCCACTCGCTACCTCCCAAGCCGTTGTTCGCATCGAAGTAAGCAACAGCGATGAGGTCTCCGTTCTGCACCTGCAGCCATCCATCGGAGACAGGCACAGGGTTGTTGTCGAGCGATATCGACCCGACGAAGAAGGCCGTGTCCGCGCCTGTTTCTATAAGTGCAACGGTCTCAGACGTCGGCTCGGTGTTGCTGGTCATGTTGACCGTGCATGTCTCGATGGAAAGGGGGTCTGTGTTGAGGCCCGTGTCTACGACCGATATCCCGACGGACGCGCTCGACTGATAGCTGTTCGAATCCAGCGCGACGATCCCGTACTCGGTCGCTATCCCACCGGTCATCGCGAGCGCGAACGGCTGCGGTCCGTAGGGCACGTTGAACCCCGAGACGATCACGGTCCACAGGCCGGGCATTACCCCGGAAATAACGAGCACGCTCTCGACGTTGTTCAGCCTGTCCCGGGCCGTCGCGTTCGCGTCGGGCACCGACTCGCCAGGGTCGTAGCCAGTGTAAGCGTTGCCCCGGTAGTAGGTGCCGTCAGGGGCTACCACAACAAGGTCAAGGTCGTTGACAAGGTTCGGAGAGGTCATCGGGCTGCCCGGATAGTCCGTCCACACGAGCGTGACCTCGACTGACTCCGTCACATCGCCTATCGCGAGGTTGAAGTTGAGCGAGCCGCCCGTGCCAATCCCGACGTCGTCGTCCTCGACGATGAGCCCGCGCGCGTCGCCCTGGAAGAACATGCCGTCGTCAAGCAAGACGCGTCCCCAACCTTGGTTGTCGTTGGGGTACCATGACTGGCCGTTGCCATATGCCTCCGCGCCGGTCATCTCGGCCGCGCCGTTGATCAGCACAGCCTTGACAAGCGCGGACGAGGGCGTGAACTGATTCGCGGCGTTCTCGATGCCGGTCGGGTAGAACCCAGACATGAAGTAGTCCCTTATGAGCGCGACAGAACCGGCCACGCATGGAGTGGCCATGCTCGTACCGTCCAGCTGCCAGTAGTCGTCGGCCTCCGTGTAGGGGTCGTTCCCACGTGCGGACCAGACGCCCACACCGGGGGCTGTCACATCCGGCTTGAGCCGGCCGTCGTTCGCGGGGCCCCTGCTGCTGAACCCTGCTAGGCTTTCCATGTTCGCCCCGTTCTCCGTCGCGCCGACGCCAATCACGTTCTTGGCGATCGCGTACGGGCTGATCGAATACAGGCTGCTGCCGGCATTGCCTGCAGCATAAAGGACGATGAACTCCCGGTTGTCCCAGAGGAACTCATCGGTCTGGGCGGCCTCGGTGATGTACTCCCCACCTGCCGAGCCCCAGCTGTTGGTGTGTATCCACGAGCCTCGGTCCATCGCACAATCGTAGCCGTCAGGCAAGTAGGACGGGGGGAAGACGTAGTAACCATCCGTCGAGGTGTCCTGCACCTGAAGGAGCGCGTTGAATGCCTGCCCGTCGTGAGGACCAGCGGTGCCGTTGGACGCTGTCGGGTCTCCGTCATAGACGTACCATGTGCCGTCATCCCCGGCGACCGTGCCGGAGACGTGCGTCCCGTGGTTGATACCGTTG
>DATEYD010000330.1:0-1390 GCA_035583445.1 Minisyncoccota bacterium | reverse complement strand
ACGGGCGGCCAAGCTTGGCCTGGGCGCGTCGGCGTCCGACGACATCGAGATAGTCCCCATCGACGAAGGGACAAAGGGTATCGCTGAGAGAATCGGCTCCCACCTGACTGAATAGCATGGCGGATCGACCCGACCCAGGCGTTTCCATTGACTTTTCAGTCAACGCCAGAAGGGCATTGATATAGAACGAAGGCCAAGACTATACTGCGATGCATATGACGAGCCTCACGACGATCAAAGCTGTGTTCTGGGCGATTGTGGTTATAGCCTCTGCGTTCAGCGCATACATGATAGCCGCCAACTCCATCGGACCGCGTGATGGTCCGGACGCGTCGCTGCTGCCGGCATTCACCTCCGAACAGCAGCTCGAGGAATTCCTTGTGGACATGGATTCCGCAGCTGACCGGTCCGGCGCGCCGAGCATGATCGGCCTACAGGAACTCGGCACCGATGCCAGCTACGGAGGTTCTGGCGAATACTTCACGACCACCAACATCCAGGTCGCGGGGGTCGATGAGGAAGACCTGGTCAAGACCGACGGAGAGTACCTGTACCTGTGCGCAAGCCAGAACGTAACCGTGGTCGCGGCCTATCCGCCGGACCAGATGACCTTGGTATCGACGATATTCCTCTCGGACCTGACGACTGGCGCCGACGCCAATCAGACCGGCTGGATCAGAGGCCTCTACCTGCTCGGTGACCGGCTGATGATCATCGCCGATGTCTACCCTGCATGGCGCTACTATGACGCGATCGCGGATGAGGTCTCCACAGACCCTGAGGCGACCTTGCCGAGGACCGTCGTTGCCGTCCTAGATGTCTCCGACCCGACGCAGCCCGAGCTCCTCTCGACTTTCTCTGTGAGCGGATACGCGCTTACTTCCAGGATGGTGGGCACGACAATCTACCTCGTGACACAACACTATGTCTGGACATACGATGAGGGATACGTCCTACCCACCACCTGGGTCGACGATGAGAAGGCGGAGCTGGGAGTCAGCGATGTCCACTACGATCCCGAATCGAGCGATGTCAACTCCTACATCAACATCCTCGCGGTGGATTCGGATTCGCTCGAGAGCAGCTGCGTGTCCATCATCGCAGGATACGCGTCGGTCATCTACATGTCGACAGACCACCTCTACCTCACGTTCCAGAAGTGGGACGGAGGCGTGGTTGTCCTCGACGACACCGTCGCCCCGGAATCCGAGGAGACCTCCTCGACCACCATCTACAAGATACGGACCGGCGGTTTGACCATGGAGACCGTGGCCAAGGGCAGCGTACCCGGATGGCTGCTGAACCAGTTCTCGATGGACGAGAGGGAGCCGTATCTGAGAGTCGCAACGACGACCGCCTGGACGGACCCCGAGAACGCGGTGTACGTGCT
>DATEYD010000329.1:0-2038 GCA_035583445.1 Minisyncoccota bacterium | reverse complement strand
CTTCGTCAGGCAGTAGCCGCCGACCTTTCCGCTCACGCCGCGGATGAGCGAGGCGTTCTTCAGGCCGATGACGAGCTGCTCGAGGTAGCGTCGGGGCATTTCGCCCTGCCGCGCGACCTGATGCAGGCTGACCGGGATGTTTCTGTCCGCCTGCTTGGCGATCTCGAGCATGAGCCTGAGTGCGTACCGTGCGCGGGTGGAAAGCTTCACTGGCATTTACCCCTAATACCTATTACTCCAATCGGAGTTCGCGTTCAAGCACTTTTTTTTGGGAAGTGATACGGTTGACTTATCCGGTTTCGACGGATATATTTTTACGGATTACCAGATGATTTTTTTCGGTACCTGTTCCAAATGCGATGAATGGGCTGTTGGCGTGAAAAAATATTCCTACAGGAGGGAAGGCAGATGGCCACCAAAGTGTCTACCAAGGAAATTCAGGGAAAAATTATCGACAATATGAGACGTTGGCAAAAAATCGAGAACGCTGCCGTTTCATCGACCGGACACGTGATGGAACGAACCAAAAACCCGTTGATTCGTATGGTGATGGAAATCATCCAGCGCGATTCGCAGATGCACTATCACGTTCAGGAATTCATTGCGGATAGTCTGGAATCGAAAACGGTTTCGATCTCCCCCGATGAACTGCATGATGTCTGGAATATGATCGAGGAGCATATCAAGCTTGAAGAAAAAACGGTTGAACTGGCCAACGAGGCGATCAAGGCACTCCAGGGCAAGAAAATGGTGGTCCAGGAATATCTTCTTGATTACCTGCTGATTGACGAGAAGAAACACAACAAGATTCTCGACACCCTTGGAACGATCAAGAAGGGCATGTACCCTTACGGGTGATCCATAGAAACCGCAGCGGAATCCGAGGATTCCGCTACGGTTTCAGCAGGCGTGCCCATGGCCGGGAAACCCTCAGTGCCACTCCCAGTCGATGTAGCCGGGTTTCGCATCGGCCATGGCGTTCACCATCAGCTCCACGAGCCCGCCGTAGTGGATCCCCGCCTTCTCCCACGCCTCGTAGTACTTGATGATGTCGCGTATCTGGCCCTTGCAGTTGCTGCACGGGGCGCAGACGTACTTGGGGTGATCCTTGTCCATCGGCTCGCCCTGGAAGGCCTCGAGGATCTGGCGGAACTTTCTCCTACCCGCCACGTGGTGCCGCCAGTCACTGAAGTTGTGGCCCGACATGATGGCGAACCCCGAGCCGCCGCCGCAGCAGTAGTTGTGGATGCCCTCGGGCTTCATCGGGTGGTAGCGGTTCTCGGGGACGATGGCCTTGATGATCTCACGCTGCGGCCGGACGATGCCCATGAGCCGCACCACGTTGCAGGGGTCGTGGAGCGTGACCGGGAAGTCGTTGCGCGACTTGTCGAACTTGATCCGCCCGGACTTCACGATCTCGTGGAGGACCGTGAACGCGCTCTCGCGCGGGATGTTGAGGTCGCCGGTCAGGATCTTGTCGGCGATCACGGTGAGGGCCTTGTGCGCGTGGCCGCACTCGCCCATGACGATCTTCTTCACCTTGAGCTTCTTGGCGGCCTGGGCGTGGAGCAGGGCGACGCGCGCGAACTGCACGTCGTCATACCAGACGCCGTAGTTGATGGCGTCGTACGCGGCGATGTCGCTCGAGAGCGTCCAGCTCAGGCCCGCGGCGTTCAACAGCACGGCGAAGGCGCCGGGGTTCTCGGGCCACGCCATGATTTCGCCGGCATTGTGCAGGAGGAGGATGTCGGCCCCCTCCTTGTCCCAGGGGGTCTCGACCTTGATGCCGGTCTTTTCGGAGGTGTCCTCGTCGATGAATTCGAGGTTGTCCTTGACGACGAGCGCGTTCATGCCCGTGGAGGAACCGACCGTGAGCTGGAGCATCGAGCCGTCGTCGTGGCACTCCTTCGAGGAGATCCCCATCTCCTGACTGGCGACCTTCCGGATCTCGCGGGCGAGCAGCGCGTTGTCGGCGCCGATGGGGCAGGTCTGCGCGCAGCGCCGGCACAGGTTGCAGCGGTAGGCGAGTTCGATGAGT
>DATEYD010000328.1:0-1112 GCA_035583445.1 Minisyncoccota bacterium | reverse complement strand
GAACTCCGGATGACGGTCGATGTAGTCTTGGAGGATCCGCCGCTGGCGCACGATCTCCGCCGTGACGACATCGAGCCTCTCGCAGCAGATGCGAAGGACTGCCTCGTGATGCGTGAACGTTTGATAGGTTCTCTCGCGGGTCACGGGTACACCGCGCGCTTGTCCTCCTGAGCCGAAGGCGAAGGATCTGGGCGACGAATGGGACGTCTCTCCAATACCAGGGCCAGATCCTTCATTTCGCTTCGCTTCATTCAGGATGACACAGGGTATGCGAAACATGCTCTCTGTCAGAACGCCGAGGCACAGGCGCCGAAGGGACAGACCCGGATGCAGGCGAGGCACTCGATGCACTCGGCTTCGTCGAACGCGATCCGGCGCGTGGACTTGTCGGCGATGTGCAAGGCGTCGGTCGGACAATGGGGGACGCACTGGCCGCAGTGGGTGCAGCGGTGCTCGTCCCAGGTCAGTCCCTTGCCGGTCTGGTTGATCGTGACCTTGAAGGTCTTCAGGAAATCCATGGCCCCCTGGATGTCCTCCTCCGTCCCGGTCACGTCCAGCACCAAGTAACCCTCCTCCTCGGGCGTCACTTTCGCGCGGAACACGTTCACGATGAGATTGTGGTCCTTCACCAGGTGGTAAATGATCGGCTTCTCGCACTCGCAGCGCGGGAAGAACAGCATCAGTTTTCTGGTCACAGTCTCACTCATGAGGGTTTCTTTCTTGTCACGAGAGGTTTCATCGTGGTGTCGCGGGGCAGCGCGGCAATCGGCCTGGCGAGCAGAAAGTCGCCCCGGCGGATCTCGTCGGCCAGCCGGTTGGCGATCTCCAGGGCCTTGCAGTAGGACGACATGGAGCCGACCGCCACCTTCTTGCCCTCGACCTCGATCTCGCCGCTGCGCAGTTGTTCGTAGCTGACGTGGCAGATCACCCGGCCGGTCTTCTGCGGATAATCGAGACTGTAGTCCGTCACCGGCGCCAGGATGTCGCGGTCGCGGACACACGTGCGTTTGAGGATCTGCTCGTTCAGGATCGGGATGGGCACCCCGACGCCAAGGGCCAGAGAGACGCCGTAGCCGCGCAGGCTCACGCCCCGCACGAATTCGGGACGCATC
>DATEYD010000327.1:0-2540 GCA_035583445.1 Minisyncoccota bacterium | reverse complement strand
CATTCCATACGACAGGGTGAAAAAGGAACGCGAGGCTGAGCAAGCGTTCAACCGATGGGCTGACCCGAAAGAGATCGCGGAGGCCATCTACTTCCTAGCCAGTGACAAGGCTTCGTTCATTACCGGCACTGACCTTCTCGTCGATTGTGGCTGGGTTGCGAAGTAGAGGGTAGGACCGTGGAAGAGCGGTTTCTTGTCACTGGAGCCACAGGGTGTATTGGGGCCTGGGTGGTGCGCAATCTTGTAAGAGAAAACGTCCCCGTGTGCATCACGATTCGCGACTCAAGTCTCCATCGCCTTCAACTCATCATGAGCCCCGAAGAGATCGAGAAGGTCCATCTTGAGAAGGGCAATATTACGGATCTCTTGTTCCTAGAGCGAGCCCTACAGGATTTCGGCGCAACACATGTGATCCATCTTGCGGCTATGCAGCTCCCGTTTTGCAAGGAGGACCCCTCGGAGGGGGCCCTCGTGAACGTGGTCGGAACGATCAATGTCTTCGAGGCCGCCAAGCGGTCGGGACTGCACAAGGTTGTCTACTCGAGCAGCGCTGCCGTGTACGGGCTGAGCGATGAGTATCCACCTGGAACGCTTTCGCATGAAGCTCCCCTAAACCCTCGCTCCCATTACGGAGTGTACAAACAGGCCAACGAGGGGAACGCTCGCGTCTACTGGACTGACAGCGGTATCACGAGCATCGGTCTGCGGCCGTATGTCGTCTACGGACCGGGTCGCGATCAGGGCATGACCTCCACCCCGACCAAGGCAATGCTCGCAGCAGCACGGGGAGAACCCTACCACATCTCTTTTGGCGGCCGTTTCGGATTCCAATACGTAGACGATGTTGCCAGGGTGTTCATCAAGGCGGCCCGAACTGACTTTCGAGGCGCCGAAGTGTTCAACATCGGCGGCGCGTCAGTAGCTATGAAAGAGATCGTCCAGACGATCGAGGCTATTGTGCCTGCTCAAAGGGGCACGATTACCTTTGAGGACAAAGCGCTGCCATTCCCTGAGGCGATGGACAATTCCCAACTGGTGGCGTGTCTCGGACCCCTCCACGAAACGTCTCTGAGGGAGGGGATATCAGAAACAATCGCGATCTTCAAAGACGCCCTGAAGGGGCTCGACCCCACGAGTCCCGGGTCTCCTTGCGGGGGATGATCTTCAGGTCCCCGATAGCCTGCCCGGTCAGGCGACGACCGCAAGTCTCCACGAAGCCGACGACGATGTCGGTGCCGCGCTCCTAGCGGTCCAGGCGGTATGGAAAGTCGATGACCCTCACCCCGGGGCGCTTGCTCAGGTGGGGCTTAAGGCGCAGGATGTCTCTGTTGTGCAGGAGCCTCTCCCACCAGTGATGCGGTACAAAGCTGGGCAGCACCACCGCTATCGGCACGCCCGGTTCTGACCTCTGCAACGACCCCACGTATGCTACCATCGGTGCCACGAATGCCCGGTACGGCGACTCGATGACCAGCAGTCGCACGTCCGGGATCGTCTCCTCCCAGCGCGCCCTGAGCTCTTCTGCCTCTTCCTTGTTGTCCGTGATGTGCACTGCCGTGACCTTACTGGACAACTCCCGCACCAGCCCTAGCGCCGCCAGGGTCACCTTATTGATCGCGTCCACGGGAACCACGACATGCTCGCGCGCCGCTAGGCGTTCCGCCGGTACAGTTGCCGGAATGCCAGAGCGAAGGGCATCGTCCTGAACCCGCACTCGCTCGTGAAACCAGTCGTAGTGGCGGCGGATTAGCGCGAACAGGACGATCAGCAGGGTCATCAGCAGGATTGAGGCCCAGGCGCCGTGCGTAAACTTCGTCGCGGCGATGATAACAGCGACAACCGCCGTCGCCGTGGCTCCAACTCCGTTGATCACCATGCTCACACGCCAGCCGGGCTCCCGCAGCCGCCACCAGTGCCTGACCATGCCAGACTGCGAGAGGGTGAATGCCAGGAACACCCCGATGGCATACAGAGGAATGAGCCTAGTTACGTCTCCCTGGAACATGATCAGCAGGACGGAGGCGATGATGGCGTGGTCGACGATGCCAGAAGAGAAGGCCAGGCGGTCTCCCCTGTGGGCGTAGTGCCGAGGCAGGAAGCCGTCCTTGGCCAATATCGCCGACAGGCGTGGGAAGTCGGCGAAGCTGGTGTTGGCGGCCAGAAGTAGAATGAGGGCCGTCCCCACCTGGTATCCGTAGTAGAGCACGTTATTACCGAGGATTTCCCTTCCTAGCTGGGAGACCAGCGTCTCGCGTTCTAGCGGCACGAGTCCGTAGCGGCTGCTCAGGAACGTGACTGCCAGGAACAGAAAGCCGAGTATCAGGCCCATCCACAGCATTACCGTCCGCGCGTTCTGGCTCTCGGGCGGCTTGAAAGCCGGCACGCCGTTTGAGACGGCCTCCGTGCCGGTCATTGCCACGCTGCCGGACGCAAACGCGCGCAACACAAGGAAGAGCGTTAGTCCCTGGGTACCCGCCACCATCTCTCGCGACGGCGCGGCATGGAGGAGCGACCCGGGCGCATCGCCTATGACCACCTTG
>DATEYD010000326.1:0-1370 GCA_035583445.1 Minisyncoccota bacterium | reverse complement strand
AAGGAGGATGTCCGGACCAAGGGGACGTACACGGCCATGATGCTAGTATCCGACGGCAAGAGGCTCTTCGGATATCGCGGGTTCACGAGACAGGACCGCGAATGGTACTACAAGCTCAAGGTCGCTCAGTGCTCGGACTACGTCGCGATATTTCAGGAGTCGATAAACGAGTCGGAGATACTAGGGAGCGTCTCGGAACTGGAGAACGGGGAACTCGTGTCCGTCGGTCTCGGGCTCGATATCAAGCGGGAGATGGTGCGCTAACCCTTCGCTTTCCTGGCCGCGAGCTTGATGGCCTCGGTGACCGAGTCGCGGGGCATTATCGTGGCGATCGGGATGTCGACCACCTTCTCGATGGTCGAGCTGACGATGGGAGCGCATACGACCGCGATCGCGCCGTCCCTCTCCGCCCTTATCGCCGCGACGATGGCATCCTCGACGGTCGCTGCCGGATATTCGCGGACCTTGCGGACCTCGCCCCCGATGTCGACGGACCTCTCGACCACTTCGTCGAGGACGTGCCGCGCTGCGATCACCGCGATGAAGTTGCCCGCCCTCCGCCCCTCCGCTTCGCGGATGGTGCCGAACACCTTCCTCAGGATGTCGAGGCTCGGGGACCTGCCCTCGTTGGTGATCTTGTACAGCGTGCTGGGCGACACGCCCGACCTCCTGGCCAGGTCCTGAACCGTCATCCCGAGCTTCTCCAGGATCTCCCGCAGGTTCGTGCTGAGGGCCGCGTCTGAATCGAGGGCCGCGTTGATGAGTCTCCTAGAATCGTCCATTAATGTCCTCGAAGTGATGATGTTTGCGCCGATATTTATACAATCGTATCATCATATCGTCACATATGTGAAAAGGCTTAATACCGCCCGCGCCTTCGTCTTATCGGGGAATTCGCATGGACAAGAAGATCCTGTTGGCAATCGTCGTTGCAGCCATAGTCGTCGGTGCCGTCGTCGCGGTCGCAGTCCTTTACCAGCCTGAGAGTCGGACGGGGACCGTGTACTACGACACATCGATCACGGTGCCGAACATGAAGGCCGCGCTCGCGACCGGCTTGATTGACGGTTACATATCGTGGGAGCCATTTGTCTCCGATGCTGTCATGGATGACACGGGCGAGGTCTTGATGTGGAGCAGCGAGATGATGCCGAACCACCCATGCTGCGTGGTCGTCGCATCGACCAACTTCATCGGGACCGAGGACGGCCCGGATCTAACGAAGCGCTTCCTCAAGGCGCACATGGAGGCGACCGAGTGGATGTTGTCCGCGGACGAGGACCACAACAGCGCAGATTACACGCTACTTGTGACGCTCGCGCAGGAGTTCACCTTGAAGAACAGCAGCGTAGTGTCCGCCGCAATGTCCC
>DATEYD010000325.1:0-7972 GCA_035583445.1 Minisyncoccota bacterium | reverse complement strand
TGGATCGGGGATGGCCGGCGGGAATGCGAATGTCTTCTTTGCGCGCACGTCTCTGTGCTTCCAAGTGTGACTCGTCAGTGGCTGGACGATGGTTCCGTCCTTGACGAGGATGACATTTCCGTCTCCGAACACCTCCAGAATGAGGTCGTAGGCCCCGTCCTTGTCCAGCGACAGCACAGCGATCCTGTCGAACCCTTGCTGTCTGACCGAGGTGATCCTGGCATTCGCTATCCTCTTGCGCAGCATCATTGCGAAGTCCGGGGGTTTTGTCGGCATCTCCCCGGATTCCTCAGACCAGTAGAGCCACTTTCCGACGACGAAATGCAGGAACGACTTGCCCTCTCCAGGCGTCCTTATTGCAAGCACGAGATGGCCGTGGCTGGGCTGGTAGATCTTGTCGATGTGGCCGCCGACGATCCCCTGAAGCTCTTTCACGGAGGCCGCGATGTCAAGGCTGCTCAGAGACTCCTTCATCCGGCGAAGAATCCGACGGAGGTCTATTAAATGATGCGCATGCTGCGGTGCGCTCGAAGGCGTGTTGGCCAGATGACCGGGGTCAGGGATTGGCGCCATTCCCAGGCGCCATGTGCCCGCGGGCAAGTTATTAATACGCAGGGCAAGATGCCATGCGGCCGGACGCCCGGAAGCCACTGTGGCTTAGAGGTATAGCGACGCCTTGGTAAGGCGTAGGTCGAGGGTCCGATTCCCTCCAGTGGCTCTTTTCTTTTGTATCTCCCTTCAGAGCCGTCACTCGTCGACCGAAATGGAAAAATGTGAGTGGAAGGGGTTTGGGTTCTGTGTCTATTCTACGACCGTCAAGACCACGCGTATGCTGAACATGTCGTTGGCGCCCATGAACCCGAAGGTCGCAGCCCCGACGTACACTCCGGGTACGGCGGGCACTGAGTACACAATGTTGAACTCGTGCATGCCGGTGCCAACCTCAGGCTCAAGGTCCACTGCGGCTATGGCCGCGCCTTGGATGCCCTGCAGCACGCTGAGGCCGAAGTATCCGGGCTCGCCGGTTACCGTGTACCCCAGCACCTTGACAAGGTACTGTCCGTCTGCCGGGCCTCTGAGCGTCAAGCTCTCGCTAGAGCCTCCGGTGCCAACATACCAGTATGTCGCATCGTCCGCAATCCCGTTCATGTTCGCATCGTACCAGAGCGCGAGGTCGATGTCTGGGCAGTCTGCTACTTCCCAGACCGACACAGTCAGGATGCTCGCAGCCTGAACCGTTATCGCGCGCGTGTACGCCGCGTTCGCGAGGTCAGCGTCGAAGTTCGAGGTCAAGATGTCTTGGTAGATCGGCTCCATGTCCCAAGTGTTGCTGACCATCGGGTCGACTCCCGCTCCAGCAACCTCGATCATCTCGTCGATGGTGATGTCGTACCACGCAGGAACACTGCCGATTGTGAGGTCGCCTTCGGAGAGGTCTATCTCAACGTTGACCTCCCTCGGCTGGTAGTCGTTCATCACGACCCACTTCGTCTCGCCGTACAACGTCACTGAGGACGACTCGCCTGACATGATCGGGCACCTTGTCACGATCGCGAACGGCGCCGGCGTTCCCAACGCGGTCTCGTAAGCGCCCAACGGCGCCGCGACGACCTCCTTCGGCCCTCCGGTGTTCGTGTAGATGCCGAACTTGCCCGCGCCCATGTACCTCTCGTCGCTGGACGCGATAGCCTGCTCGAAGTATCCGGGTCCGAGCGGTGACTCAAAGACACCGTGCCAGAAGTCGTCCGTTGCGACCGGTGCTAGCACGTGGACGTTGATATCAGTCGGAAGTTCGCTCCACTCGACGCTTGCCATGAGGTAGCCGTTCGGGTCAGGGAGCTCTGTCGGCAGTGACCAGAAGATCCTCCAGTCGCCCACCTCGAACCTCCAGTATTTGTCCGAAACGCCCGTCACGTCGTTGTTGTAGGGTGTGTCGAAGCTCGACTCCCCGCCAAACTCGAACTCGTAGTCCGTCGCGGGGACATTGATCAGGACCGGCATGCTCTGGATTCTGCTCCCGTCGTCGATGTATATCGCTGCACCGTAGGATCCGATCTTCGCATCCATCGGCACGGAGACAAGCGCCTCCCAGGAAGTTGTGCCCATGGCTGGTACTTCGACCGAGATGCTCGAGCTCCATTCCGTTGCGCCTACTTCGCGGACCTTCATCCACGGGAACTTCTCTAGCTCGTAGCAATCCAGCTGCAGGCTGACCTCAATGCCCCTAGCGGGGGTGATTGCCCTAACCCTCACGATGAGTCCGTCGGTTGTCCTTTCGATCGGGTCCTTGATAGTCACCTGGTTGGCGTTGCAGTCGGAGCCGTCCACAGTGTATCTGAAGAGCTCCCACTTCTTCGCGCTGACGTCCATCCGCCCGTTGCCGTTCAGGTCCACCCAATCATGCATCTCAAGCCAATACTCGACGTTCGAGACATAGTCCATCTCGGGGTCGAATTGTGAGAAGGGCATGTACATGGTGAGTTTCAGCAGGTCCGTCGTGGCTGGTATGAACTCCGTGATGTCGACGTAGGTGTCCCCCTTCTGGCTGGTCATGACAGTGAGGGTCTCCTCGTACGACTTCAGCAGCAGTTCCGGCGCGATCTCGACCGTCGCAGGTTCTGACCCGAAGTTGTATGTCGTGACAGATTCGACAACCTCCTGTCCGGGCAGTACGAAGTTCGGGAAGGTCTCGTACTTCTGACCATCCACTCCGCCTGGATAGAGGGCCGATGTCGCGAACACTGCGCCTTGGGCAATCGATGCCGTTCCGGCCGCCTCGCTCATCAGCTGAGTGTAGGTGTCGGCGTTGAGCCAGCCCGCGCCCTGCTTGAACGGGTCGCTGTGCATGTCGTCCGCGGCCGCCATGAGCAACGCCTTCGCGACGTCCTTCTGTGGCAGGTCTCCGTGGACTGCTACGAACGCCTGGTAGCCAAGGGCAGCACCGCCTGCCGCAGTCGGGGTCGCATGGCTAGTGCCGCTCCCTACCTGGAAGTGCATCGAGCCGTCCCCGATTGTACCGATCTCGCTGAGGACGTTCAACGGACTCGGCTCAAGCGAGTACATTCCAGACGCGATTATCTCCGCGTTCAACTTCCCGTTCCTTCCGGGACCGGAGTTGGAGAATGGCGCGACATCGCCCCATTTCTGGTAGCCTGGTGCGAGTTCGTATCCCAACCAGTACCTGTACTGCATCGTCGTCCCGGCACCGACATGAACCGACGTCACATCGACGACCGAGTGCGCAGTCCCGTATCCGGGGCCGCCATTGCCCGTCGACCAGAACCACAGAGTGGGCCCAGTCAACGATATGGTCGTCGCAATCATGTCCATCAGCTGGTATCCAGCATCAACTGCCGTGTCGGACCAGCCGTAGCTGTTGCTGACCAAGGTTGCCTCGTCGCCGGTGCCGAGCATTCCGTCAGCACCGAACTGGGCGAACATCCACGCGTTGACCGTGCTGCCAGTGAATGGTATGCAGATGAGCTTCGCGCCCGGGGCCATGCCTCCGAGCTGCCCGCCCATCGTGGTTCCGGTCGCAAGAGCAGAAGACGAGGTCATCGTGCCGTGGGTGCCTGCGAAGGCCCCTATGAAGGCTACAGCGTCGCCTGAACCAGCGAGGAAGTCCGCTCCGTACATCCAGTCGGATGCAGGGTAGACATTGATGCCGTCGCTGATCCAAGATACCATGCCTCCGGAGTAGTCGGCGAACCCGTCGCCGCCGTTCCAGATGTCACTCAGGTATCCAGTTGCGGCATCATACGAATCGAAATAGGATATCTCATCGCCCTTCGTGCAGGGCTTGTCGTTCGTGAAATCGAAGTCGCGCATCACATCGACGTACACGGTGTCGTATACTCCTGCGGTCTCCGTGTCCACGACCAAGACTGCGACCTTTCCGCCCCATAGGGCCTCAAGCGTCGGGTCCGGGTGATAGCCGACATGGTAGACTCCACTCACGCTCATGACCACATCGCCCTGGGCGTCCCTCAGTCCCTTCACCCTGTACTTCTCGTCGTCGAACGAGATGTGCGCGCCCCTTATCGGCGTTACCTGTAGAGTTGTGTCAGCGATCCATCCGCCGATCTTTCCCTCAGCCCATCGGTACGCGCCGTAGTCCTCATATGCTATCGGCCAGCCATCGTAGGGTCCGAACTCGTACCTTGCCTGCTGTCCCTGGAGATCGGGGTGCGCCATGTCGAAGCCGTCGTCTATGACTGCCAGCTTCACACCTTCACCCGTGAAGCCGCTCTCCCACGAGGCGACTGCTCCGTGAACCTCGTTGATGTCGTAGTCCTCGGTAGCCGGGTAAGCCGACATCGTCGAGACGCTCTCTCTGGAGAGTTCCAGTCTGGCGGGCTCGGTCGCCGGCTGCTCGTATCTCATGATCTTGGTCACGCCGTCGCTCTTCGCGAGGGCCACGATCGCAATCGGGTCGAGCTCCATCATCCTGATTGTTGGAACTCCAGAAAGCAGCTTCCCGCTGATGGTGTCAAGGCCGAGCGAGGTCAGGACCTCGTTCGCCGCATCGACGTCGTTCACTACGACGTAGACCATCTGCCGCTCGTTCGATTCCGCGATGCTCGATTCCAGGGCAGCGTCCAGCTTGCTGTCGCCTGCATCGAGCAGTGCGTCCGCATTCTCACTGCCGATTCCATCTGATGCAGACACTTGCTCCGCACCGGTCATCCCGGTCGCCGCGACCGAGAACGAGGTCGCAAGCATTATCAACACTAGTGCGAGGCTCATGCCTGCCTTACTCAAAAAGGCATTCACTATCTCTCCCCCTCTTGTAAATACCACGTCATTTCCCGCTAGTCAGTAGTTAGCTAGCCGTATGACCGTTCGTGGTTGTCCGTGGTAGTGGACATGCCGCTATTAGAGAGTAACGGTCAGTGCGCCAATCCGGCTCCGTCAAGCGGCTCTAGAAAAATGAAAGGATTTTAAGGGGTTTGCGGGGAGGAACTAGAGTTCCTCCTGCTTGATCTCCTTCTCGAGAGCCTCGAACTCGCGCTCCACTTCCGAGGGGGCCTCTTCGACCTCCTCCATGGACTGGGGTGCGTCTCCGGAGCCGCCTCCGCCGACCTTCTTGCCCATCAGGAACCAGACGATGCCGACCAGGATTATGGCGATCACGAACAGGATCAGCGTCAGGTACATCAGCATGCTCGCGAAGGCGCTCGTGTCCTCGGCCTTCTGGTCAACAGCGTCCACATCCTCGCTGAGGGAGTCGTTGAGGTCCTGGAGTTCGTCTATGTCCGTGCCGACTGCGTCGATCTGCTCCTGGATCGCTGCGACCTCTGTGGCCAACTGCGTGTCAAGGGCGTCAATCTGGTCCTGGAGGGAATCGATCTCGTCCAGCAGCGTGGCGTTCATCGCATCCATGCTCGCCTCTAGGGCCGCGACCGCCGCCGCAAGGTCCGCGTTCAGCGTATCGATCTGCCCCTGAATGTCCGCTATGTCCGCGAGCAACGATGCTTCCAGAGCGTCAATCTCCGCCTGCAGCGAGTCGTTCATTGCGCTCATGTTCGACTCGAGCATGGCCACCGCAGCTGCAAGATCCGCCGAGAGGTTGGCTATCTCTCCCTCGAGCATGGCCTGCGTCGCCGCGAGGTCGTCCGATAGGTTCGAGATCTCACCCTCAAGCATCGCAACTGCCGCTGCGAGCTCCTCGGGGGTCACATAGACCGGCGGGATGTACTCGACGGTGACCACTGCGGAGACGCTGTTGCCCAGCGCATCCTCAGCCAACACCTCAATGACGTTCCAGCCTTCCTGGAGCGGCACGACCGCGGTCCAGTCCACTGTGCCATCGCTGGCGACTATTCCGTTGACCCAGACAGTCGCGTCGGCATCCGTTGTGCCGTAGACCATCACGCTCGGTTCGCTCACGTTGGAGCCAGACGCCGGCTCCGTCACAGCGAGCGACGGTGGCGTCGTGTCGAGCTCGACACCCACGATCACCTGGTTCACATTGCCGACAGCATCGGTCGCCTCGACCAACAGCAAGTTTCCTCCCTCTGGGAGGACGACTGCGGCTTCCCAAGTGCCGTCCGCGTTGACTGTCGCAGGAACACCGTCAACCGTCACGGTGGCTCCGACATCGGTCCATCCGGACAGCTCCAGGGTCGAGTCGGTCGTCGGCGTGACAACATCGTCGACCCAGAGCATCACGACCGTGTCCCTCACGATCATCCTGCTCACCGATGCAGTGACTCCTGCGTCGTTGGTCGCCTCGACGGTCACGACGTTCAAGCCCTCGTTCAGCGCCACCGCGTCGTACTCGTAGTAACCAGTCTCGTTCGCGCTAGTCGAGTATGACGCCGTCGGGGTGACGATCTCTACATCCGCCCAAGGCTCGGTCTCTCCTCTGACCATGACCTCGGTCAGCGCCACCGACGCCCCGTCTGCTATCGGCGTCCCACTGCCCGGGTCGGCGAACTCGGCGGTCAGGCCATCGACGTCGGAGTTGACGGTGAACCACGTCCACAAGCCCACCCAGTTGCCGACCTGATCACTGACCTGTATCCACATCTCATGGTATCCCTCTCGTATCGTCAACGGGAACTCCAGGGTCACGGTGATTCCGTCTATCGTCCACCAGGAGAGGTCGGTGATAGGTATCACACTGTCGAGCTCTACGTATAGAGTCCACCAGTCAACGCCCGAATCAATCGGGTTCACGCTGTCGTTCACGTCGAATCTCACGACAAGGTTGTTGGTCGGGATCGCCTCGCCCATTCCTGGGTATAGGTTCTCAATCGCGGGAGCGCCAGCATCGAATACCTCGATCCTGAACGGTATCGAGAACATGTCGTTGGCGCCCATGAACCCGAAGGTCGCAACGCCGAGGTACACGCCCGTTATCGCCGGCACGCTGTAGGAAACATTGAACGAGTGCGTGCCAGAACCGGCAACGGACTCAAGGTCTGTGACCATCACGTAACCAGGCACTCCGGTCCAGACTTCCATTGAGAAGTACCCGGGCCAGTCCGTGACGGAGTATCCGAGCACCTTGATGATCCACCACCCGTCCATCGGGTCGATGATCTCCAGGCCCTCAGACGAGCCTCCTGTGGCCGATGTCCAGTACGGTTCGCTTAGTTCCGCGATGCCGTTCAAATTGGCGTCGTAGAACACTCCCAGATCGATGTCGGGCGCGCCCCAAATTTCCCAGGTCTGCACTCCGAGCACCGAACTGTCGTATATCCACAGATATTGAGTGTACGCCGCGTCTGCGAGGTCCTGGTAGAAGTCACCTGTGAGCGCGTCCGGATAGATCTCCTGCCAGGAGTATTCGTCCACCTGATACGGACCGGATCCGCTGCCTCTGACCTCGACCGGAGCAGGAACCGTGATGTCGTACCAGCCGGGCACGTCATCCTCAAGTCCCCATGTGCCGGGCTGAGGAGCATACAGGTCAATCCATGTCGGGTCGTACCCGTTCATGGTCAGCCAGGTCGTGTATCCAGTTATGGTGTCGTGGGACGCGTTGCCTGACATAACAGGGCACCTGGTCACTATGGCGAACGGCGCATAGCCGATGCCCGTGTCCCAGTAATGCTCTCCCATCGGGGCCATCTGGACTTCCTTGGGACCACCAGTGTTCGTACCCACGCCGAATGTGCCCGCTCCGAGGTAGTTCTCATCGCTCGAGGCAACCGGGGTCATGATCCAGTTAGGCCCGAATGGCGGCCACCAGATTCCGTACGGGTCCCAGTCGGAGGCAAGTACGTGAACGTTCACGTCCGTCGGGAGTTCCGTCCAGTTAACGGTGACGACCAGGTTCGCGGTCGTGCTCGGGGGCGCAACGCTTGGCATCGCGAAGTATATTCTCCAGTCACCCACCTCGAACCTCCAGCCCTTGTCGGCCGTTCCGACTATGTCGTTGTTGTAGGGTGTGTCGAAGTAGGATGGACCTCCGAACTCGAACTCCCAATCGGGTGCGGCGACGTTGATGACCACCGGGATGTTC
>DATEYD010000324.1:0-1037 GCA_035583445.1 Minisyncoccota bacterium | reverse complement strand
CTCGGATACAACGGGCCGACCCCGCCGCCGTATGTCCCGAAGGCGGAAGGCCCGGTGCTCGATCTCCCGCGGCCGATCATCGGGCTGTGCAACTCCGCGTTCAAGTCGAGCATGTGGGCGAAGAAACACTGGCCTTATTTCAGCCCGCTGGCAGATGCCCTCAAGGGCTGGTTCGGCGGATCGGTGATCGGGGTCGGGGGTCCGGGTGAGCTTTCCGGCGTGCGGCTCGACGCGGACTTCTGCGGGCGACTCCGGTTCACGGAGACCGCGAAGGTGATTTCCCAGGTGGACCTGTTCATCTCGACGGACACCGGCTGCATGCACGCAGCCGATGCCCTCCAGGTCCCGACAATCGCGATCTTCGGCCCGACGCTCACGAGCAAGAACGGGCCGGTGAGCAAGAGCTCAAGGGTCATAAAGTCGAAGATCGGCTGCGCGCCCTGCCAGTATTCGGGCATGTTCTACACCTGCACGGTTTACCTGTGCATGCACTCGATCTCCCCGGGAGACGTGATGCGCGAAGCGAGGAGGATGCTCTCGTGACGATGCTGATGGACGCGAAGACGCTGATCGGAGAACCGGTCGATACGTCTGGGAAGTACGATGGGCTCATCGAGGACATCATCGCCGGGGTGATCGAAGAGGCCGACGAGTTCATGGATGCCTCCGTCCAGAAGGTGGACGATCATGAGGTCTATCTCGACGGCGGAAATTCGACACTGTACCTTCCGCACTTCAACGTCTCCAACGTCGCCGTTTATGAGAACGATGTCATCGTCTCGTCGGAGGACTATACCGTCTACCCGGGCACCGGGACGACACCAGCGAAGATCAAGAAGGATAGTGGCTACGCCTTCCGCAAGGGCAACCGGAACATCCGGGTCGTCTACGACGGTGGATATGCCGAAGACCTCATCCCGAAGGCATTGCGGAACAAGCTCCTGAAGCAGGTCTCCTACGAATTCCGTCGCCGAAGCGACCCTGGGTTATCCGCCGTGTCCTACCCGGACGGGACGGTCCAGAAATATGCGATCGGC
>DATEYD010000323.1:0-1483 GCA_035583445.1 Minisyncoccota bacterium | reverse complement strand
AGCACTTTGCCAATAGACAGGTCGACCATCTCGCCAACCATCCTTAGCACCCATCGCTCTTCAGAACGCGACGAATTACGCTCCTCCTGAAGGACTCGGTCCTTCACGCAGGGCCAGCGCGCACTCTGGGTAAAATGGGCTGGCGCGATAAGGGGCTTTGTGAGAGAATCGTTCGTGTGACATTCCTCCACACGAAAGGATTCTCCATGCTGACGATCGGTGAGCGGGATGCAGTGAACCTCCTGCGGTTCTTCGATGACCTGCCAGACCCTCGGTCGGAGATCAATCGGCTGCATCGACTGGGTGACGTAATCGTGATTGCAGTCTGCGCGGTGATTGCGACTGCCGATGGCCCGACCGCGATTGCGAGTTGGGCGAGGCTGAATGAACCGTGGTTGCGAAGGCACCTGGCCCTGCCGAACGGGATTCCCGGCAAGGACACGTTTCGCCGCGTCCTGGGATTGCTCAATCCGGCGGGATTCCAGCAGTGCTTTCAGCAATGGCTGGAGTCGTTGCAGGTGCCCTCTGACAGCGAGTCCGGGGACAAGACGCACATCGCCATCGACGGCAAGACGATGCGCCGATCGCACGACCGGAAGAACGGCCTGGGGCCGATGCACATCGTCAGCGCCTGGGCGTCGGATCGCGGCATCACGTTGGGTCAGGTGGCGACCGAGGAAAAGTCCAACGAGATTACCGCCATCCCGCAATTGCTCGACTTGATCGATGTCGAAGACGCCATCGTGACGATCGACGCCGCGGGTTGTCAGAAGAACATTGCCGCACAAATCGTCAACGGCAAGGGCGACTACGTCCTGGCCCTGAAGGGTAATCAAGGCAGGCTCTTCGACGACGTGTGTTTGCTGCTGGGTTGTCACATGCGAGATGACTTTGCAGATTGCCCGGTGAGCCGTTACATCGAGGTGGAGAAAGGGCATGGACGCATCGAGGAGCGCAGGTACTACCAGATTACCGCCCCGGATTACCTTCACGGCCGGTCGGAGTGGAAGGGACTGAAGACCGTTGGCGCGGCCGTCCGGATCTACGAAGAAAACGGCGTCCAGAAGACGGATACCCGCTACTTCCTGAGCAGCCTGCGTCGCAACGGCAAGCAATTCGCCAACGCGGTACGAAACCACTGGGCCATCGAAAACACGCTGCACTGGTCCCTCGACATGACTTACCGGGAAGACGAAAGCAGGGTTCGCAACCGCACGTTCGCGGATAATCTATCCTGGCTGCGTCGCCTGACATTGAGTCTGATCAAGCAACATCCCGGCAAGCAAAGCAACATCATGAAACGCCGCATGGCAGGCTGGAGCGTTGACTTCCTGATGCAAATCCTTACTGGCAAAGGCACTTAGTGTGCGCTGGCCCTGAATCATGTCCACCTGATCGCCGTGCCCCAGACCGCGGACGGACTGCGACGCGCGATCGGCGAGGCCCACCGCCGCTACTCGCGGCGCGTGAACCTCCGCGAAGA
>DATEYD010000322.1:0-1880 GCA_035583445.1 Minisyncoccota bacterium | reverse complement strand
ACCGTCCGCAACTTCCGCGGCGTCAACTTCGTCCAACTCCCCTCGCCCGAGCCCAAGTCCACACGTGAGTTCACCCTCTAATTGCATACGGCACTCCTTCAAATCTTGTGAATGTGCGGTTTTGATCGAGGAAAAGGCGTGGATTCGCACGCGAGGAGCCGATTCGTAGATCTCACCACAGGTGAGGTTCAGATTCGGCGAGAGAATCCGGGGCATCCCAGGAAATATTCTTCGCAATCCCATGATTTTGTTCTGGACATAACGGACCTCCTTGGCTATACTTTGGGTGTATCACCGCCCAAGGCACAGCACAAGGAGGTTCCCCATGAAGTATCGCCGATCCCAGGTTCAAAGTAAAGCCCACGCTCTGCCCGAATTGCGATTCGAGGATCAGACCCTGACGTCCTTCGCCGGGCTGGTCATCTTCCAGAAGTTCTTCGCGAGCATCGACATCAAGAGCCGACTGCGTCGCTGCTTCGAGCCGCTGCGTCCGGGGAAGGTGTTCCATCCCGCCACGGTGTTCCTGCAGTTGATCGTTCATCTGCTCCTGGGCTTTCGCGAATTGCAGGACGGCCGCTACTATCGGGACGATCCGCTGGTCCAACGCCTCCTGGGGCTCCGGCGGCTTCCCACGGTGGCCACCGTCAGTCGAGTCCTCAAGCAAGCCACCGCCCAGAGCGTCGAAGCGCTGCGTCGCTTCCTGCGAGACAGAGTCCTGGACGGCCTGCGGACGTTCCAGCCCACCCGCGTGACCCTCGACTTCGACGGCTCCGTCCTGTCCACCCAGCGACGCGCGGAAGGAACCGCCGTGGGATTCAACAAGAAGAAGAAAGGAGCCCGCAGCTATTACCCGTTGTTCTGTACAATCGCCCAGACCGCACAGGTCCTCGATTTCCTCTTTCGACCGGGCAATGTCCATGATTCCCACGGGGCGGAAGCCTTCATCCTGGCCTGTATCGAGGCGGTTCGGGCCGTCCTGCCGAATGCTTTGATCGAAATCCGAATGGACAGCGCCTTCTTCAGCGATGCCATCGTCGGGACTCTGACGCGACAGGGGGTCGAGTTCACGATCAGCGTTCCCTTCGAGCGATTCGTGGAACTCAAGAAGATCATTGAGCAACGCCGACGCTGGCGACGCGTGGACGGCCAGACCCACTACTTCGAGACCTCCTGGAAACCCCAGTGCTGGGACCGACGGTTCCGGTTCGTATTCCTCCGCACCCGGGCCAAGAAACAGCAGAAGGGTCCGATCCAGTTGGACCTGTTCGAGCCGTATGAGTACGGGTATGAGTTCAAGGTGATCGTCACGAACAAGACCGTGAGAGCCAAGCGGGTAGCGGCCTTCCACGAGGGGCGTGGTTCCCAGGAAGGAGTCTTTGCCGAACTCAAATCCCATTGCCATCTCGACTACGTGCCTGTGCGTACCCTCTACGGCAATCAGACCTACCTGCTGGCCGGATTGTTCGCCTACAACCTGACGAGGGAACTGCAAATGCAGACCGGCCAGCCCACGCGGGGCACCACGGCCAAGCGGACGTGCCTGTGGGTCTTCGAAAAAGTGGACACGCTTCGCAAGACTCTGCTGCACCGTGCCGGGCGGCTCAGTCGGCCCCAGGGCATTCTAACCCTCACGCTCAGCGCCAACTCCTGGATCAAAACACGCCTGTTGCACATCCTCGATCAGATCCCCACAAATGCCTGATCCGTCGATTTTATGCAACGATAGGGTCAATTCAAAACCGAAACGAGTGAGACGTCCCCGGAATTCCGGAATTCCTGGCCATGTCTGGTGTGTTCTACTGTTCTCAACCGGGCCAACCATTGTCTATGTCTCGCGTACCATGATAACGGAGTCTCGTTCCACGCAGTGCGCCCGCTTC
>DATEYD010000321.1:0-4243 GCA_035583445.1 Minisyncoccota bacterium | reverse complement strand
ATGCCGCTCCGCCACCCCAGGAGCAGATCTGGCTGGACGTCCGTGATCGAAACGCGTCGGGCGACGAGGCCATCCTCGAGCTTCACGACGGAGAGCGCCTCCTCGCGGTCAGTCGTCAGCGCCCAGTACGAATCGGACGCGGATGCGTACGTGGCCAAAAGCACGCGATCGGTATCCGGATCGAGCTGTGCGAAGACGGTCAGCGATGCGGCATGTGCGCCGTCGAGCTCGTCCATCAGCGCGATCGCCTCATTGGTCATCTTCCGCGCGTCACGATTCCCCGACGATCCTTCGGTACCCTGGAGCGTCGCGATGGTCTGCGCCAATAGGGCGCGGGCGATCGCGGGGTCGACGCTCGTTCGTGCAACATCGATATCGCGTTGGGCAGCGGACATGACCTCATTGAGATGACGGTCTTCGGCGCTGGTGAACCAGATGGATTTCGCGATGAGCGACGAGCCGACGATGACGGTCGCGATGACGGCGAGCATGGCGGCCTTCCCGCGGCTGTCCAGGCGAACGACGCGAAGGAACCCGAACCGGTCGCGCCATGCATTGCGGCGCTTGCCCAACGAGAACTCGGTGGGGATGAGGTTCGGGACCTCCTGTTCGGTTTCCGCAGGCGGGTGATTCGCGGAGGCGCGCTCCGCGGGTGCTGCCTGCCGCGGCGCCCAGGCAAGTTGTGGGGCGAGGATATCAGGCGCTTCGGGAACGACGGGCGCTGGCGCAGGTTCAATCTGCGGAATGGACGAGGAAGGCGTTGCCGGAACAGCCAGAGGCGTCTGCACCATATCGATATGGACGAACGATGCGGAGAATTTTTGATGGTCGGTGCTCAACTCGGCCAGATGAGCAGCAAGCGTCGGTCCGCTCTCGGTCAGCAGCCAGTTCTTGAGCACGCGTTCTCGAGCCACGATGTTCTTGGCGGGGTAATAGGCGAGCAGCCGGTCGCCTGGCTGGATGGAACCAGAGATGATACTGGAGAATTGGCGCTTCTGTAGGTGTTCTTTCGAGAAGAGTGCAACGTTGTTGAGGATGTCGATGACCTGCTCCTCGCGTGCGAGCAATATCTTGAACTTATCGAGCTTGCTGACCATGATCTGCCCGCCGGCGATGGCGAAGACGCCGACCGCGAGCTGGGTGCCCTCGGACTTGAAGAATTCTTCGACGACCTCATTGATCTTCCGCAGGGTGCGGGCGAACGCCTCCTTCGGATCTTCTTCGACGTTGGCATAGTATTCGCGGCGGGCGAGCGCAGCGATCAGGGACACCATGTAGCCCATGGTATTGGTATCCGCCTGCCGCCATCCGACAATGTAGAGCGATCCTAAGGTGCGCGCAGCAGCCTCTTCCGCGCCGTACGTGAAGAGATCGGCGGCGCCTTCGGCAGAGCCGTTCCCGACCACGATCTCCAGTTCCTTGGGGGTGAGGATGAGTTTTTCCATCTCCTTGCGTCCGGCCTCCCGTGTGCTAGGGTTTCGGCGAGACTCTGACGTCATTGTCGACCATCACGCCTCCGATGTCAAAATCGATTTTGGACAACCTGTTGGGTTCCCGGGTCCGGGTCAAGCTCCTCAAGCTCCTCTTCCGGCAGCATCCCACGGCATTCAGCATGGCCGAGCTCTCGGTGCGCATCCAAGAGCCTGCCTTCATCGCGCGCCGCGAGCTCGAGGTATTGCGAAATATCGGGATGATTCATAAGTTCCGAGGATCGGGAAAGATCTCGGACCGCTACGGGCTCAACCCTGAATTCGACTTCTTCAAGGAGCTCCGGGAGCTGATCCTGAGACCATCTCCTGCGGAAAACGATCTCCTCGTGAAGCGTATCAACGCGCTGGGACGCGTGAAGTTGGCAGTGGTCGCCGGCATCTTCGTCAGTCGGCCGGAGGACCTCACCTACGAATCGCCCGCGGACCTGTTCATCGTGTGCGATGACCTGGACAGGACGAAGTTGTCGCGGTTCCTGAAATCCCTTGAGGCGGAGGCCGGTGCGGAGATCCGGTTCGGCCTGATGGAAAAGGACGAGTTCAAGTACCGATACGACATGTTCGATCGATTCTTGCGGGTGCTCTTGGAGGGGCCGCACCGGAAGATCATCAACAAGCTGGACATGGAATGAAAAAGCCCGGACTCCCGGGCCTTTTCATGTGGTGGGTGCACCTGGACTCGAACCAGGGACCTTTGCGATGTGAACGCAACGCTCTAACCAGCTGAGCTATGCACCCTTGGCGATCCTGATTATAGCACAAACATGCGATTCTAGCCAGAAAGGCGCCCCACCGGAGTGGGGCGACGTCAGCGCCAATACCGCAGAAGGTTGAAGCGCCAACGGGGAATGGTGCGGGCAACGACCGGGATGACGCGTGTCATGACGACACGCCCGATGCCCCGCAATCCGACCAGGAGAACGGTCCCCGTGCCGGCCTTCAAGAACGTCCGACGATCGGCTGCCATGGCCATGTATACCCTAATTTCATGAGATTGACAATGGCTATCGGGAAGGGGATGATAACACGGCGTGAGGTGACCTTTGACAGAGAAGCGTCCTGAACGGCCTGCAGGGCCGCGATTGGGGTTGCTCATCTGGGACTTCAACGGGACGATGCTGGACGACCTGGCGGTCGCGTACGGGAGCGTCGAATACGTCTTCCGTCTCTACGATCGTCCGGTCCCGAGCAAGGACCGGTTCCGGAGCCTCATCTCGAGCCGGTTCATGGAGTTTTACCACGGCCAGGGCGTTCCCACGTGGGCGACCGCCGAGCACCTGAACGTCATCCGTCAGGACTACTATCTGTCGCGGATGCCGCAGCTCCACTTCCGGCCCGGTCTTGCGGAGCTCCTCAAGTGGTCACGGTCGGTCGGACTCAAGAACGCAGTCTGCTCGGCAGAGATCACGGTGATCCTGGATACGCTCGTGGATCGAGCTGATCTCCGCCGGTACTTCGAACCCGATGCGGTCCGCGCAGAAGCCTGGAACGGCAAGTCGCTCGAGCTCAGCAAGATCTGCGAGCAGCTGAACGTCCCTCGCGACCGCGCTGCCTATCTGGATGACACAGTGGACGGGATCGCTGCTGCGATGGATGCCGAAGTCCATAGCATCGGCTTCGCCCATCCGACATCGTGGAATACCGCCCTGCGAATCGAGGCAGCACGGCCGCTGCACATCGTCCACGATTTCCGCGAGCTCCACACGCTCCTTGAGGTTCTGACCCGCTAGTGACCGCCCCTCGTTCGGGGCGGTCCTTTTTATTGCCAAGTTATCCACTTGGCCGTATGCTGAGTGGTATATAATGTATATTGGATGGTATGAGGTGTGAAATAGTGGGATGCTCATAGGCGAATTCACCCACAATCTAGATCCCAAGAAACGCCTCTCCATCCCGGTTCGTTTCCGTAAGGAATTAGGTGAAGGCGCCGTACTGACCCGAGGTCTGGACGGATGCCTTTGGCTCTTTCCGCAACCGCAATGGCGCGTGCTCGCCGAGCGCATCGCCGCTCTGCCGATGGCACAGGCGGACAGCCGCTCCTTCTCGCGGCTGCTGCTCTCCGGCGCATCCGAGGTGCAGTTCGATTCATTGGGACGCATCCTCGTTCCGGAGTACCTCAAAGCCTATGCCGCGCTGAAACGGGAAGTGGTCATCGCCGGCGTTCACACGCGACTCGAGCTGTGGGACAAGGGCACCTGGACCGCGTACAAACGGAAACTGGAGAAGGATGGCGACGCTATCGCTCAGAAATTGGGGGATCTGGGCAGCATCTGATGACGCTCGAACGACATACCCCGGTTCTTTCAGAATCAGTGCTCCGCTTTCTTGATCCGAAGCCCGGATCGGTCATGGTCGACTGCACGCTCAACGGCGGCGGTCACGCGGCGCTCCTGGCATCGCATGGCGCACGCGTCATCGGCATCGAGTGGGATCCGTCCATCGCAGGCTCCTTCTTCGATCACCGACCCGAGCTGCGCGACGCGGTGACCGTGGTGAACGCCAACTACACCGAGCTGGAACGAATCTGCGCCGAGCAGGGGATCGTTCCGGACGGCATCCTGTTCGATCTCGGCATTTCCAGTATCCACTACGCCGAATCGGGACGAGGATTCTCATTCAACCAGCCCGATGAGCCGCTGGACATGAGGTTCAATCCGCAGGCGACGGCATCCACCGCCGGACGGATCATCAACGAAGCGGAACCCGCCGAACTCGAGCGCATTCTGCGCGAGTACGGGGAGGAGCAGTTCGCCGGA
>DATEYD010000320.1:0-1669 GCA_035583445.1 Minisyncoccota bacterium | reverse complement strand
CGGGGCCTGATCCGACCCCGGGCCCATTCGGGCGCGGAAGCGAAAGCGATTGCAGAAGCGGGTGGGGGGTTGTCCCGAAGTCCGTTGAAATCCGACGGTGGTCGGCGACACATCTTACGCGACCTCTGACTCGTTGATGATCTGGGGGTTCTGCTCCAGAGCGGTGTCAAGCGCGGCCATCAAGAAGGGGATGTCACGATAGCCCTTGATTCTCCTGAAGTGCCTCTCGGCTTCTGAGAGGGCAGTGACGCACCAACGAACGGCCATTGATCCACTTCTCCAACGCTTGACATGTCGGGCGAGTGTTTTGATGGACCCTTGGAGGTTTTCGATCGAGTTGGTGGACTTCAGTGACTGGTAGAGAGACCCCTGGATCCCGAGGCGATGAAGAGTGAGCACCTCGTCGAGACCCTCGCGAACCGAGCTTGCAGCCCCTGGATGGAGCTCATCGAGTTGCTTGGCGAGTCGCAGCAGGTGTTGCTTTGCTTTCGTGGCGTCCTTTTCGCTCAAGGCCCGTCGTACGATCTGCCGCACCCAGGGGCGTTTGTGCTCCGGCAGATGATCGAGGATGTTCTTGAGCTTGTGGACATGGCACCGGTGGACCAACGCCCAAATGCCAAAGGTCGTACGGATGGCACTGCGAATCCCTCTACCGCCATCGACGACGAACAGCCTGGGCCGTTCCACGACCAGGCCGCGATCGAGCAGATTCCGGAACAGGCTCAAACAAACCTGCGAGCTCTCCGTCGTCCCCTCGACGACTCCCAAGACATGTTTGTGCCCGTCGGCGTCGATCCCGAGCGCAACCAACAGCACGTGACCACCTAACCGAGTGCCGTCCACCAGGACCACCGAGATGTCCAGATCCCCGAGCGGCCGTGAGAGGAATGCCTTCACCTGCTCCTTGGTCCGCGCCACAAACATCCGTGACACGCTGCTCCGGCTCTCCGTAGACGTCTTCACCTCTGCCGGCGCCGCTTCCAGACTCCGGCCGTACTTCCGCATGGTCACCCCGGACAGGATCTGCTCCACCATTCGTTCCTCAAGCGGATCCGTCGCCGATGCCTCCCGCCAGGTCTCCAGCTCGAGCTCCCTGCCACCAAGACTCCGCACCCGCGGCTTCGGCACCGAGATCTTGCGCCCCCCAAACACCAAACTCCCCGTGTCATACCCGTGGCGGTATGCCTGCCGCTCCTCACTGTGCGCGTACCGCGGCCCACACAGCTGCCCCCTCTCCTCTTCAAGTAGCTCCAAAAACACCCGATACCCGACGCCAATCACGAACGCTCGCAGATCACCCCGCAACGCCTCGAGCGTCGCCGTCAGACCATCCCTCTTCCTGGCCAGCTCCTCTTCGTCGAATGCCCGCTCTTCTCTCTTCGGAGTTTCTTTGACATCCTTGCCCATGACGGTGGTCCTCCCATTGTGGGTTTGTTGCTGCCCCGATCTTGGTCGGGGCATGGACCACCGTCAATTTCTACGGACCCTGGGACATCGCCTAAGTGATAAGTGATACGTGATAGGGGACCGCCTGCCCACCCCCACCATACCGCGTGGCTTTTCGGGGGGTGGGGGAATCTGCAGGCGATGACCCCCTACGTTCACCTCTCCTCGGGGTCAGTTGGCGGGGCGGGATCGTCATCATCGCCGAGGATCCGCAGGCTCGGGG
>DATEYD010000319.1:0-1661 GCA_035583445.1 Minisyncoccota bacterium | reverse complement strand
GAGCTGCGACATGCCTCACCTGAGCTCGCCGTCTCTTCGGCCGCGCGGCGATGACTATCGCTGGAACAGCGATCAGCACCAAGAGCAACAACAGGAAGTTGAATATGCCCAGGTCGTTGAATATGAAGTTCTGGACATCCTTGAGGAACTGGGCGAACACGCCGTCAGGAGGAGCCTCGTGGACCGGGATGTCGAGCATGGCGGATTCGTAGAGGGAGCCGTCCACGATCGCATAGGCCTTCAAGTACATCGTAGAGTTGTACCCGGGAGCCTGGATGGCGCTGACGGTGAACCTGGCCCACGTCGTCCCACTGAAATCAGCGGATGTCTGCGACAGACTGCCTGAGGACAAACCCCAGGTGAGGTAAGTGCGCGATATCGTTCCTGGGCTGCCCCCGCTCACGAGCCAGGAAATCGAGAATGTGCCATTGAGCGGTATGTAATCTGGGCTGGTCGTTATCGTGACAGTGGGACCGGCTATCCGGTTGACCGCGGTGAAGGCGTTGACGATCCCCCAGCCAGTCGCGGTATCGTAGCCCGTCATGGAGATGTCTGATGCGGTGGAGTTGATGACACCGCCTATCTCGGCGGGGGTGAGCGCTGGGTTGACTGAAAGCATGAGCGCGGCGACTCCGGCGACGAATGGAGCCGCTGTGGATGTACCGGACAGTTCATGATAACCATCACCTCCGCCCCGGGTCGAATATATCCCGACCCCTGGGGCCATGATATCGAGTCCGTCCCCGAAGTTGCTGAAGCTCGCTCGTCTATTGGAGCTGTCGATCGCGCCGACTGCGATAACACTCGTATACGCAGCTGGGTAGCTGATGAAGCTCGAGCCGCTGTTCCCCGCTGCGGCGACCGTGACGACCCCCTCGCTGGAGGCGTAGTCGATCGCATTCTCGAGCACGGTGGACGCGCCGTCCACTCCGAGGCTCATGGTGATTATGTCCGCTCCGTGTGCAACGGCCCAGTTGATGCCGCTGGCCACCTTCGAGTCAGTGCCCTCGCCTGAGTCGTTCATCACCTTCACGGCCATCAGCAGCACCTGCGCCATCCCTGCAATGCCGACATTGTTGTTGGCGACCGCACCGATGACGCCCGCGACATGAGTGCCATGATATGTGTAGGTGTTTGGAGTGTACCTCCCGAGGTCATCGTATCCGTTTATGTTGTCATCCATCGGGATCAGGTTGTTAGCGATGAAATTGTATCCGTGGTATCCTTCGGAATCGTTCCACATGTTCGCAGCGATGTCAGGATGGTTCCAGTCGATCCCCGTGTCCAGCACTGCTACCACGACTTCATGAGTGCCGCGTGTGATGTCCCACGCCTCGTATGCGTTGACCGTGTCGAGGCCCCACTGCTGGTTAAGAGAGATGGAGGGATCGTCCGGCGTGAACAGAGAATGGACCTTGACCTCAGAAGATATGCTCAGCACACCCTGGATCTCCGCAAGAGATTCCACAAGCAGATCATCCATTCCTGTCGGGCTCACGGTGATTATTCCTGAAGGGACGTCTGAGAACAGTACCTCGATCCCGTGCACGAGCGCGAAGTCTGACGCCCTCTGTACAGCATCGAGACCGGCAGTCTCCACGACTATGTTCGCAGAGCTGTCCGTAATGTTCAGGACCGCCGAATTCACATAGGACTCGTCG
>DATEYD010000318.1:0-2850 GCA_035583445.1 Minisyncoccota bacterium | reverse complement strand
CACCGGGTGTCTCGTCCCCCGGACGATTGGCCGCAGCCTCTCAGGGATAGAACTAGTTCCCCCGACCCCGAAGTCTGCAGAATCCGCTACCTGACCGTGGCGCCATGGGCATTCGACGACTTAATCGTTACTTAATACGGTATCAGCAACTGCTACGCCACCTGGGCGAGATGCCCGTTACCTGCGGTTCCCATCCATCCACGTCGAGGCGTAGTCCACGAATGCCCACTGCGGCATCAGCGTCGCCGTCGCTTGGCCGAGCTGCTCAGACTCATTCCGGAGGCGGCGGTGGCGGCTCCTCGTCAGGAGCCGTCTGCGGCGCCTGCACCTGCGGCGTCGGTCCGCCGTACGTGGGATATGCTGGGCCCTGAACCGGCGCGCTCATCGGCATCGGCCCCACCGGCACGGCCATCATCTCGAGGTTGGGAGGGATCATGATCCTCACGCCCGTCCTCAGGCCGCGGTTGTTTATCGCGATGGCCGCCTTCATGCTCGGCACGCAGACGACGCTCGTCGGCTGGCCCTCGGCTATCAGGCCGTCGATCCCCCTGTTCGGCATGATAGACACCGGCCCGACGGTCCACGCCGGGCCCTTGCCGCCCATGCCGCTCCTGTACGCCGGAGCGAACACCTCGACCACCGTGCCGTTCGCCAGCGTCTGCGCGAGCTTCTTCCTGAGTATGAGAGCGTTCACGGACATCCCGATCGCCATTATCCCCATGACGATCATGAACACGTAGAGCACCGTCGATACGGTGTCAAACGTTATCGCGTCAGTGATGAAAGTCGGGAGCACATACGTGTTCAGGACGAAGAGCATGAGACATGCCAGCGATATCCCTCTCAATCCGTTCTGCACGGTCTTGTAGAACCTTCCCGGGAGCTGCCTCTCCGCATCCGTCAGGGACCGCCTGACTATCTGAGGGTTGAAGGCCGGCGCTTGAGCGCCGGGGTACTGCGGCGGGTAACCCATCGTGTTCATCAGTCCACGCCTCCTGGGGGAGCCCTGTTGCAGACAGGACATGACCATCCCGCGGCCGTGACGATCAGCGTCGAGCCGCAGTTCGGGCACGCGCGCTTGGAGAGCACGTCCGTGCTGTGGACGTCCGTCGGGCGCACGTCCGTCGGCCTGCCCATCTCCACGTTCTGGAATTGGATGGGGTCGAACTGCATGGGCATCTTGGGGACGTCGGGGATGGGTCTGGTGACGCCTCCCCTCTGGTCCGCCATCGAGCTCAGCTTGTGGTCTATGACCACGGACTGGGACGGGGCGTAGGGCGTGCCCAGGGTCGTCTGCCTCTGGGGCATGATCGACCCGCCCATGGACCTGGGCGGCGGGAGCAGGGAGACCGCGAATCCCACGAGGAAGCCGCCGACCGCGACGGCGCCCGCGATGCCCGCGATGTCGGGGATGCCGAGCGTTGACGGGCCCGTCGAGCCCCCGCTCTTGATGACGTCCATCTCCCAGCTGTTCGTGACGTATGAGATGTCCGTGTACTGGCCGCTCCCGTATATCCTGTTCCCGTCGAGCGTGGCGGGCAGCACGTAGACGCCGCCGTAGTTGTCGTAGATAGTGATAGTGATCGAGGAACCGACGACGGTGTAGTCGACATCGACCGTCTGGGTCTGACCTATGACATCCGCGGGGTTCACCCATCCGTCCATGTTGACATAGACGTCGGTGCACTCCAGCCACAGGGAGCCGGTGCCGTCGGCGTACAGCGTCAGCCTGGCGTCGTAGGTGAAGTCCGCCGGGTAGGTGCTGTCGAAGTAGCCCTCGTCCGGGACAGTGGAGGTGTACACGCCGGTAACGTCCGCGGCCTGCGACCCCCCACTCGAGACGAGCACCAGGGACAGAAGGACGAAGACGATTCCAAAGATCATGAGACCAGAACATCCACTTTTCGACATGACAGACCTCCGAACAAGCTAGTCTAGATTGACTGAGTTCGTCTATACCAGGCTCGGCGTATATACGGGGTGGCATTTGCCTATCAGAAGTGATAACACCTTCCGGACGAGCCAGTCATCCAAGTATGAGACCGGGCAGCGTTCCTCAATCAGGACCCACCAACTACACATCAATCAGCAACAGAGGGGTTATCTACCGCAGATTGGCATGATAACCGCAATGAGAAACTCTGTCCGGATATCGATCGGGATCTTCATAGCTCTGAATCTGTCGTTCATCGGGAGCTTGGGTTTGACCGCTGACTGTCAGGCAGAGGACACGGAACCCGAGGTTGTCCCCGAACTCTTGGTTCACGAGACTCACGAATACAATGTGTCTGGAGAGGTGGACGGCACTCCCACTGATGAATTCTTTGTCAACGAGAGTTGGATGATCGATGTCGAGCAGGGAGACGTGATGACGCTCATCATGGCCAGGAACATAACTCAGGATGGCATCGCTGCGGTGGATTACACGAACAACATCCATTACTACATCGGAGGGAAGCTGTACATAGCCCAATTCATGATCTGGGAGTTGGCATTCAAAATACAGGATCATGTAGTACATTCGCCCCTGACCACTTGCAGCGATTTCAAACTGGAGCATTCTCCGATACGGTATGATGGCTCGGTGCCGACGCTCGACTGCAACATCACCTATGAGGGCATCCATATCTACTCCGATGGAGTCCTCCCCGTCGGGTCCAATGCATCCACCGTCGACCTGACCCTTGTGCATCACATCAGAGGAGACTGGAACAGCACATACATCAAGATCGAGGCACTGCTCGATTTCACCAACACCAGGTTCGTCCTCCCGGACGACAGCAGCATCGAGTTCGATGCAGGCGTACCATTCACCGCAGAGATCCGCTACATGATGATGCTCGCGAATCC
>DATEYD010000317.1:0-3542 GCA_035583445.1 Minisyncoccota bacterium | reverse complement strand
CGAAACGGCTCGGAGAGACTGCGCGTGAGGAAGAGAGATCTCGAGCGATTCCGCGAGACCTTGCTCGAGCAGAAGATGCAGATCCTCGGCCGCGTCGAGGAGATGCTCTCCGGGGAGATCCACCTCGACAGTAACGACTTTCCCGACGAGATGGACACGGCGGTCTCGGAGACGAACCTCTCTCTCACAGGTCAGCTGCGGGAGCGCGAGCAGCGTCTCCTCAACAAGATCGAGGAGGCCCTCAAGAAGATCAAGCAGGGTACCTATGGCGCGTGCACGAGCTGTGGCGAGGAGATCGAGATGAAGCGCCTGCAGGCCCGCCCGGTGGCGAGTCTCTGCATCGACTGCAAGGGCGAGCAGGAGCGACTCGAGCGCCAAGGCGAGTGAATCGCAGACCTGCTGGACCTCAGGACATTCCGCACTTCGCCTGCTGCGATTGCGACGCACCGAGATCAGGGTCTCCTGCGCAGACGCCACAGGCCCCATCCGGCTCGCCTTCATTCGCTCCTGGCTCGCCCTCACCCGCGCGGCGGCAAGATCGATGACCACCGCGTCCCCATTGCCGAAGTACATCTCGTCAGGCGTCTGACCGTTGAAGGCCGCATGGGGCATGGTCTCATCGCGGGCCCTCACGTAGAACTCGATGAGGCGCCGTAGTGTCCAGGCTGTGCAGATACAGCCATGCGTGCCTCAAAACTCGCCAGAAAGCTTCGATCATGGAATTGGAGAAGCTCACTTCGACCTGCGCCAGGACACGCCTCAATCCCTCGCGGTCGAGCAGAGCGTCGACGTTCCCGTTCACATTCTCCGTGCCCGAGTCAGTCATCACGGGGTCTCGACCGGATGAGTGCTCAGGTGACGGCCGGCCTCCAAGAGAATCCGGCATTTCCTGCCGGCACCGAGCCGCTCCTCCAGGGTCCACGCCAGAATCCGCCTCGAGAAGTTGTCGATCACTGCGTGAAGGTAGGCCTCGCTGCCATCGAGCAACCTGGAGCGGCCGATCACATTCTGAGAACGGACAACAGGCTGACTCTTTCCTCGATTTTGCCGTACCATGAGTGGCTGAGAGCAAGGAGGAGAAAAGCCCAGCAACTTCGGGGCGAACCGATTTTGAGGACGCACGACACAACTGCCCCGCGGCGCGAGCAAGAGATTGCGTCGTGAGCGTTACGCCGGTCAGCGCAATGCGAAGCCACGGAGCGTGACCTCAAGCGTGCACAGGAGAGGGTATTCCAATGACATCGCAGAACGGTGACGGAGGCCGGGGTGACCCCTGGGGTAGCGGTGCCAAACCCGGTCCCGATATTGAGGATCTGGTCCGGCAGGGGCAGGATCGGCTCAAGCAGATCATGCTGAGTCGCGGCCCGCGCGGAGTAATCGTCCTTGCCGTGCTCGCTGTGGCCGGCCTAGGCGCATGGACGGCTTTTTACACTGTGCCGAGCGACTCTGTCGCTGTCGTGCAACGTTTCGGAAAATATGTCAAGGACGTTCCGCCGGGACTGCAGTTCAAGCTGCCGCTCGGCATCGACAGGGCCACGATCGTTCCCGTCAAACGACAGTTGAAGCAGGAATTCGGGTTCGCGACCCCAGGCGCCAGCGATCCGTACCAGAGTCCTGGTCCTCGTGACGGAAAGCGGGAAACACAGATGGTGACCGGTGACCTGAACGCCGCACTGGTGGAATGGGTGGTTCAATACCGCATCTCGGATCCCGTCAAATTCCTTTTCGAGGTTCGGGAACCGAGTGAAACCCTCCGCCATGTGTCCGAGTCCGTAATGCGGGAAGTCGTCGGCGATCGCAGCGTGGACGAGGTGATTACCATCGGCCGACAGGAAATCGAAACGGAAGCGCTGACCAAGATGCAGGCGCTCTCAACCAAATACGCACTGGGGATCAGCATCGACCAGGTGCAATTGAAGAACATCAATCCCCCCGAACCGGTGCAGGAGTCGTTCAACGAGGTCAACCAGGCCCAGCAGGAGAAAGAGAAGCTGATCAACGAAGCCCGGCGCGATTACAACAAGGTGATCCCGCTGGCCGAGGGTGAGAAGGATCAGCGGATCCGCGAGGCCGACGGCTACCGGCTCAAGAGGATCAATGAAGCGGAAGGCGATGTCGCTCGGTTCAGCGCCTTATTGGCGGAATACAGCAAGGCCCCAGAGGTCACCCGCCGCCGAATCTATATCGAGACCATGCAGGACGTCATGCCGGGCATACGCTCCAAGATCATTGTCGATGAACAGACGCGCAGCATCCTGCCATTGCTGAATCTCGACTCCCAAGAGGGAGATCGGCGATGAATACGATCAAGCAGATAGCTATCTTAGCGGTTTTGGGCATTGGGACGTGCGTCTCGATGAGTTCGATCTATACGGTGAGCGAAGTCGAACAGGTGATTGTCACCCAGTTCGGCAAGCCTGTCGGCACATCCGTGACTTCCGCCGGTCTCAAGGTCAAGCTGCCCTTCATCCAGGACGTCAATCCGATCGACAAGAGGGTTCTCGAGTGGGACGGCAGTCCGTCGGATATGCCAACCAAGGACAAGCTCTATATCTCCGTCGACCTCTTCGGCCGGTGGCGGATTACAGACCCCCTCCAGTACTTTCTGCGCCTGCGCGATGAACGCAGTGCTCAGTCCCGCCTGGACGATATTCTAGGCAGCGAGACCCGTAACGCTGTCGCCAAGCATGAGTTGATCGAGATCATCCGCACCACGAAGGATCGCGTGCCGCTGCGCGACTCCCTCCTGACCGACGCGGAACGGGATCGGGATATCGGGTCACTGGTGCCGATCCAGAAGGGACGCAAACTGGTTGAGCAGGAGATCTTTGCCGCGGCTGCCGAGAAGGTTCGAGTGTTCGGTATCGAGTTGCTCGATATCCGGTTCAAGCGGATCAACTACAACGAAAGCGTGCGCCCGAAGATCTACGATCGAATGATCAGCGAACGGCGGCAGATCGCGGAACGCTTCCTGTCGGAAGGTAACGGCGAGGCCGCGAGAATCCGCGGCGATCGCGTGCGTGACCTGAACAAGATCCAGTCTGAAGCCTACCGGCAGGTCGAGGAGATCCGCGGCGTCGCGGACGCGAAAGCCACGGAAATCTACGCGAGGGCTTACAACCAGAGCCCTGAAGCGGTGGCGTTTTATGAATTCACACGGACCATGCAGGCCTACAAGTCCATCATCGCCGAAGACACGACCCTTGTCCTTTCCACGGAGAGTGACCTCTTCAAATTTCTGAAGGGTATCACTCCGGATGGCGACATCGTTCCGGCGCAACGTTCCGGCGAGAACCGATGACAATGCGTGCACGTGACAAGCGGGTGACCTGCATGCGGACCTTCGTTCTAGAGAGACTGGAGGGTGTGGATCCCGAGAACCCGATTCTGGTCGAATCACGGCCACTTATCGAGGTGCGTCCTCAGCCGCGGGATGCGCGGGCCGGCCGGCGGCATGAGCAGAACGGTCTCTGCCGGCACCGTTGAGCAGCGGCGAGTTCGATGACGCCGCGTGACGTGACTCCTTGAGATCGATCCAGCTA
>DATEYD010000316.1:0-1593 GCA_035583445.1 Minisyncoccota bacterium | reverse complement strand
GGGTGAGACGCGAAGAACGTGACCACGGCTATGGTGAAGCAGACGTCCAGGAACGCGGATAACAGCCCGTCGAAGCCATTCGATCCGCCACTCATGCAGCGACGGAACCACGGCCATGACGAATCGACGGACGAGGTTGGCGGCCAGGAGCTTCAAGAGGAACATCGCGTGATTCGCATTGAAGTCGGCACTGGGCACTGCACCGATGGACCAACCGTGCTTGAGTTCGCCGATCATAGGCTCGATGCCTGCTCGGTCCTCGTACTCGTGGGCGATGTCGTCTGCCGGCGTCAGGAAGTCACTCGTGATGTAGACTTTCACTGTGTAATCGAGGTGCCTCCAGAGCTGAAGCTGCTTGCCGCTCATCTCATCGCGTGTACGCACGGCGATGACCCGAAGCGCGATCCCAGCCTTGATCCACTCCTTGCGAGCGAACGGTATATCGGCCACCTGCCTCAGCGGGCGTTCGTTTTCGTCGAGTTCGACGGTTTCCCAGGTCTTATGGTGGAAGACCGCGTCGAGGAGGTCGCCAGTGAGCTTGGGTCTGGTGATGACCTGGTCGCCGTCAGCGATGATGGCTGCCATCACAGAGGTGCAGTCGCCAGCCGAGTCGATGCGGACCCTCACGACCTGTCCACGGTTCAGCATGGTCTTAGCTCGTGCGATGAAGTACATGACCGTGGGTACGTCGTCGGAACCGAACCCAGTGTCGCCCGGCCGGAGTTGTGCTCCGATGAAGGTCCGTGTCTCCGCGAACCTGGCGATGATCGGATGATAGCTCGGTCTGCCGTGGTACCTGGGGTTGTATCCAGGCAAGGCCCCCTCCTGAGATCCGAAGAGAGGCTCTACGGTGGTGTCGATATCGATGTGGAGAACGTCGTAGCCCTTGGTCAGGCTCTTGGACAGGCCGTGTCTCGCCACCATTGCTTCGAGACGGATGAGGGATTCCGTGCCGAATCTCGCGAGGTCCCTGTAGTGCGTGTCGATGCTGGCCACAGCTCCACCCGCGAGATGCACGAACAGAGGATCGGAGGCCATGCTTTCGAGTCCGAAGATTCGAGGTTCCCCTGCGAATGTGCTGTCGAGTACGGTACGGAGCTGGACATCCATGGGGTAGACGACGGAGTCGCCGGTCTTGAGTCCGTCGAAATGCTGCTTGAACTCGGCATCGACGCCAATGGACGCGATGTAAGTACCCAATGGTACCAGGCCGCTGACGCTCGTGATGGAATCGTCGGGTTTACCGAAGCGGACCCTTCGCGGGTCAGGTCTCCGGATCTTTCGCTTCTCGGGGTCGGGGTTTTTCTGCATAAAATGACCGGGACCCCTCTTGCCTCCGACGACATCTCGGCGCACCTTATGGGTGTTCGGTGTGGGTGTGGTTGTATTCATTGTAATATACTGCAACACCCACGCCGGACCTGTATTCCCAGGCCTATGAACGAATCGGGATGTCGGTTTGCTAGCTCAGGCACACAACAGAGGCGCGAAATCGAGGATTATTAGGGTGTTTACAACCGGTTCGCCGGTATTTACATACGACTTACTGCATCCGAATTTCACGCATGATTCGGAGATCATCGAAATAACAAC
>DATEYD010000315.1:0-1255 GCA_035583445.1 Minisyncoccota bacterium | reverse complement strand
GACGGACGTACGAGGGCATGGATGCTGTGGCCCTGCCCTCGTACGTCCGTCGAGCAATTGCAACGGGCTGATGCACGAGCGCATCGCGTGCGTCCCGGGAGACATCGCGGATGCCGCCTCGCTTCGCGAAGGGATGCAGGGATGCCGCTATGTCTTCCATCTCGCTGCGTATACAAAGAACTGGGCGCCGGACCGCCGGATCTTCTTCACGCAGAATGTCGACGGGATGCGGAACGTCTTTCGTGCCGCAAAAGATACCGGCGTCGAGCGCGTCGTGTTCACCTCGACGATTATGACATTCGGACCGACGGCCCCCGGGGTCGTCGGCGACGAGACCATGCCACGGATCACGCCGAAGTACTACACCGAGTATGAGGAAAGCAAGACCGTCGCTGAGCAGGAAGCGCTCCGATGGGCGGCGGAGGGATTCCCCGTTGTCCTCGTCAATCCAACCCGCGTTTACGGACCGGGCAAGCTCACGGAAGGAAACTCGGTCAGCCTCATGATCGACTTGTACGACCGGGGCAAGCTTCCGGTGCTCCTCAATGGAGGACGCAACGTCGCCAATTATGTGCTCGTCGACGACCTTGTGGATGGACTCATTCTCGCGCTTGCGAACGGACGTATTGGGGAACGGTACATACTCGGCGGGGAGAACATCTCCCTCAAGGGATTCCACCGGCTTGTCGACGATGTCAGCGGGAAACGCCATCTCCAGTTCGGATTGCCCTCGGCGCTCGCGATGGTCTTAGCGCGCGCGGAACGAACGAAAGCCACGTGGTTCGGCCTCCATCCCAAGATCACCCCGGGATGGGTGGAAACCTTTCTCCAGGACTGGGCGTACACGTGCGCAAAGGCGGAGCGGGAACTCGGCTACCGCATCACGCCACTTCGTGAGGGAATCCGACGCACCTACGAGTGGATCATCGGGGAACGTGAACGGCGAAAGGCGCGTGGATGAAGAGGTTTGAACGTTCCTTGTCCCTCTCAGGCCTGTTCAGCGGCGATAACCTCCGTCCCACGCTCATCCTGCTCTGGGCGCCGCTCGTCCTCACAACGTGGAAGTACTACGGCTCGAAGAGCTTCTATCTTCAGCATCTCGCCTCGCATGTCACGATCGCGGGCAACGCGGCCCTGACGGCCGAACTCTACGCGTACGCTTCGGCATTCCTCCTCCTCGGCGTCCTCTCGCTTGTTGCGATCAAGTACGTTTTCAAGCAGTCATTCCGGGACTACGGTCTCGCGCTCGGAGACT
>DATEYD010000314.1:0-3511 GCA_035583445.1 Minisyncoccota bacterium | reverse complement strand
GGGACCGCCGTCTGGACCGAGGGACTGGGGGTCTTCGGAAGCACATGCGCCGGACTCAGGAGCTTCATGTCGCAGAACGGCTTCGGATCGATAGGCGAGATGGTGGGGGTGGCGCATCATGGTAGGCGTTAGGATGTTCACCGTGCGGGAGCACTTCGACGAGACCCCCTCGATCAAGACCATGCTCTTCGATCAGACCATGAACGCGGACCCGGGGCAGTTCGTCATGGTCTGGGTACCCGGCGTGGACGAGTTCCCGATGTCGGTCTCGCACCTCGACGGGACCTGTGGGATCACATATCAGAAGATCGGGGACGGCACGAAGGCCCTCGCAGAGAAGAAGATAGGGGACAAGGTCGGGATACGCGGGCCGTACGGGACCGGGTACACGGTCACTGGAAGCCGGATACTGGTTGTCGCCGGAGGCGCGGGCATGGCGCCAGCGGCTCCCCTCATAGAGCGCGCGTGCAGGAAGGGGCTGACCGTGGATGTTGTGATCGGCGCGCGGACGGCGAAGGAAGTCTTGTCGGAGAGACGCGCCCTTGAGGCCGGTGCCAAGGTCCATGTCTCCACGGACGATGGCAGCAGGGGGTTCAAGGGCTTCGCGACCGAGCTGGCGTCCGATGTCCTGGCCAAGGATAGGTTCGACCAGATCTACGCGTGCGGACCCGAGAGGATGATCGTGACGCTCATGACGATGGCGGAGAGGCACTCGATCCCGATGCAGGCGTCGCTCGAGCGGCTCATGAAGTGCGGCATCGGGATATGCGATTCGTGCGCGCTCGACGGGGTCCATGTATGCAGGGACGGGCCCGTGTTCGAGCTCAAGATGCTGAAGAGTTTCGGGGAACTGGGGAAGACGAAGCTCGACCACTGCGGAAGGAAGACTCCCATCTGATGTCCACACGATTTTCGTATCTGGACGCAGCTATTCGACCTGGTCGATGCACGAAAACGACATGCGGCTCTGAAATCCAGCTCTCAGAGTTACTTAACGATTGGCGACAGCGAAAACCTTTTTTAACTAGCGCATCTCACGAACATCCAATCAGAGGGATAAAATTGCCAGAGAAAGTTAGGAAGTGGAACCAAAGCTACGAGATGATCGAGACTTCCTGCAGAGAGTCGCACAAATGCACACCGTGCACGTACCCGAACTGCCAGAGATCGGCAAGACTGTCGAAGACCGCGGTCAAGGCGTTCGGCAAAGGATGAACATACTCGAACCCACTTTCGAAAAACCACCACACCAAAGGGCCCGGAGACCCGGGCCCGAAACCTCTTACCCATGTTCTTGAGAACGGCCGTCACACGCAGTCCGGGTTCGGCTTGCCCTTGCGCATCACTTCGTCCACGATCTTCCAGAACTCGTCGTCGGATACGCGCCCGTGGTCCTCGCCGGCCTTCTTGATCGCACGCACGACATCGCATATCTGCTCCTGGGAGGCCTCGATGCCCTTCTCGCCGAGCCTGCTCTTCACTATGGCGGTGCCGGAGTGCTTCCCGAGGACCAACCGTCTCCTGTTCCCGACCTCTTCTGGGTCCACGCACTCGTAGGTCATGGGACAGTTCAGCACCGCGGCGACGTGTATCCCGGATTCGTGCGAGAACGCATTCGGGCCGACCCAAGGCTGGTTCGGCGGGATCGGGATGTTGGCTGCTTCGAACACCAGCTTGGTGAGATCGGTCAAACCCTCTGTCTTGATCCCGATGTCCTTCTTGTGGATGTGCTTGAGCGCCATCACGATCTGCTCGAGCGGCACGTTGCCTGCACGCTCCCCGATTCCGCCCACAGTGGTCGCGATCGCCTCCGCGCCCCCGGCCAATGCCGCGACCGCGTTCGCCACGCCGAGGCCGAAGTCGTTGTGGAGGTGAGCGGATAGCGGGAGACGCGTGTCGGCCCTGATCTTCCTCACAAGGTAGTTGATCGCATCCGGTCCCGCGCAGCCGAGAGTGTCCGTCATCCCCAACCTGGAGGCACCGACCTCCTCGCACGCGTGGTAGACATCGAGCATGAGCCCGAGGTCGGACCTGGTGCTGTCCTCCGTGCTGATGCTCGCCTTCAGGCCGTGGGCGTGGGCGTACTCCACGCAGCTCCTCGCGCGCTCCACGATCTCCTCAGGCTTCATCTTCAGCTTGTAGCGGAGATGGAGCTCGCTCGTCGCGACGAACAGCAACACCATGTCGACATCGCAGTCTATCGCGGCGTCGATGTCGGCGTTCAGCGTTCTGGCGAGGCAAAGGATGTCGGCATCGAGCCCGAGCTTCGAGATGGTCTTCACTGCGAGTCTCTCACCGTCCGATACGGCAGGGAAGCCCGCTTCGATCTGGTGGACACCTACCTCGTCGAGCTTGTTCGCTATTGCCGTTTTCTGCTCAACCGTGAAATGCACCCCGGGCATCTGCTCCCCGTCCCTCAAAGTGCTGTCGTAGACCGTGACCTCCTGTGGTAGTACAATCTTAGAACTGATATTGTAAGGGCTCACTGCGCTGAACTTCACGGCGATGCAATCGATTGGGTACTATTTATCATGTTCCCGGACGACTGGCCTGCGCATCCAGTTCATCGCTCCAAGTCGTCAAAACAGCGGCCATTTGGCTGAAAACAATAAATAGAGAGTGAGGCATAGTCGCGTCTGCATGCCGGGGTGACAGAGCGGCCATGTGGCGGACTGCAGATCCGCAAACAGGAGTTCAAATCTCCTCCCCGGCCCCAATTTTCCGAAGAATCCACGATTGAAAGATTTATAGCGCAGTGCAACATACGGCTGTGTGAGAGCTCAGAAAGACGTCTGGCTCGCGATTGGATGAAATTCGAATTGCGGTGTTTGTGATGAAGACTCCGTGTGAACTCGTTGTTGGCAAGATACTACCAAGCCTCAGGGCGACAGTGGTGAAAGAACTCTCCGGCAAGTACAAGATGAAGCAGTCGGAGATCGCGAAGAGGCTTGGGATCACCCAGGCATCCGTCAGCCAGTATCTGAGCTCCACGCGCGCTGGCAACTCGAACATGAACGAGAGCTTCCCGCAGATCAGGAACTACGCGGAGGAGATCTCAAAACGGATAATGAACGGAGAGACGAAGTACGAGTGGTACGGCGTCCTCTGCAAGGCCTGCAACGAGATAAGGTCCGACGAGGAGTTCTGCAAGATGCACAGGGTGTCTGCGAACCTCGGTGGTTGCGACATCTGCAAGAAGCACTGACGCATCGGATTGAAAAAAATCGTTTTCAGGGGCCGGACTTTTCATCCAGGCCGGACCCCTCTTAGGGTTTCAGCGCTTTCGTCCACGGATTGCGTCTACAGAAGCTGTATCACAATCGAGGTCGACAACAGGTCGTGGTCCATCGCAGTCGTAAATGTGGACCCATCGAGCACGTACTGATAGTCGTCAACGTCGACTATCGTCACGTCGCACCATTCGCCGATCGTGAACGGCACGGTCGCGGGGACCCAGCAGTCAGTCTCGATGCTGAACGTCAGCTTGTAGTAGCCGGCCTCGGTCGTGGTG
>DATEYD010000313.1:0-1010 GCA_035583445.1 Minisyncoccota bacterium | reverse complement strand
GTCGAAGGAGTGAGGATCGTGGCGTCGAGGAACCATATGCGTATCTTTGTGGCGAGCCTTTTACTCTTGGTCTTCCTGATCGGCTGCGTATCTTCGACGAGGCAGACTGCAGTTGTTGGCCCTTCCAGTCCCGGTGGCAGTCCGATATTCACTGCGACTGCATTGGACGGGACGACTGCGGCTCAAACGCCAACGATCATGGAATCGGCAATGCGGTTCGACCGCCGATGTATTGTCAGCGGTCCGCTCTCGCGCGAGGACCCGATTGGCCCTGGGACAATCCTGTTCGAGGAAAGCGGCGCCCTCCGCGCAACCCGAGGGTCATTGGAGGAGGCGTCGGAGCCTCCCTACTCCATTGGGCCGACTCTGCACGTCGCATCGGACGGTTCAATGGTTGCGGTGACTCATGTCGAGGGACCAACACCCCACGTCGTGGTCATGGCCCTGGATGGGAGAATCCTCACTGAGTTCGAGTGGAATCCGGCATATCCAGCCGTACCCTCATACGGATTGACGTGGTCTACATCTGATTGGCTTATCATCCGACTGGGCGGCGCAGCTTTCTACGTCTGGCCCAGCACTGGGTCAGCGAGGGGCACGATTCAGTTCCCGCCTGACGCGTCCGAGGTCTTCCTGAATAGCGCTCTGACCCGCGAAGTTGTTCAGGATGGCTACAGGACGCTCTCCATGATTGATCCGTGGAGTGGCGACGTGATCGCCGATCTTGGGACAGCGGCACTGTCGCTCGCCCGCCCCGCCTGGTCTCCCGATGGATCGCTGTTTGCATTCACCGTCGAATCGGGCGATCGCAACCAATACGAGGACATCTACTTGGTCGATGATGAAGCCATCGGGGGTCAGGTTACCGAGTTTCGTGATCGCTTCACCGACTTCGACATAAGAATGCTGCAGTGGTCGCCCGACGGGCGGTACATCGCTATGTGGGCGCGGACTCATCCGCCTTCGGATGTTGGCCTTGGCGAGCGGTTGGACTTCTTCGTCTTCGATGT
>DATEYD010000312.1:0-2070 GCA_035583445.1 Minisyncoccota bacterium | reverse complement strand
GAAACCTTCCTGGACAGAGCGGTGGTGCAGCTGATTTCCACCGGGGGCTTCAACGTTAACGACATCCAGTCGATCAAGGTGTGGTACGAGCACAACGGTGGCAACACGATCTTCGACAACGGAGCGTCCATCGACGATCATCTCGTCGGGAGCGGCACCACCTTCAGCCCGAACCCGGTCACCATCAATCTGGACCAGGTGATAACTCTCATCGGGGGCAATTCCTCTGTGTACCTCTACGTGGGCGTTGAGCTGAAGTCCACAGCTGCCACTTCTGACGTGAGCATTGGGGTTCAGGTGACCTCGCTGATAACCGACAAGCAGACGCTCACTCCACCCCTGCACGGCATACAGAAACCGCTGGACAAGTACCGGGTGGCCCTCACCGCCACGAACATCGCGCCCGTTGTCCCCCCTGATCCCGAGGTGAAGCAGGGGGAATCCGTGAAGGTGCTGAAGCTCGTTCTCGATCCCGATGACCCAAACAACTCCGCAGCGGTCCTGCTCGAGTCGATAACACTCCATTCCACGGGTAGTTCCGACTCCGATCTTAACTCGGGAGGCGTGGTGCTCTATGAAGACACAAACGAAAACGGAACCTACGATACTGGCGTCGATTCGCAGATCACATCCGCGACGCTGGGAGCCGTAACGCCTGCCTATGCGACACTCACACCGGCGACGGCGGTTACGCTGCCTCCAACCGGGAAGACATTCTTCATTGTGGTAAACATTTCATTGACCGCCACGGTCGACAATGTGATACAATTGCAGATCGACAACCCTTCCACGGACATCACCTTCTCCGACGCGTACGCCGACGGGGTTTCAGGCGGCGATTACGCATATGTGCTGCCGTCGCGTGAATACGTGCAAGAAGGGTATCTGCTTGGAATTACCGCCGTACCGTCGCCAAACACGCCGCTCATCACGATAAAGTTCCAGGATATTGACATGCCACCCGTCGTCACCTCGATCGTGCCGGGCAATAACGCCACGAACGTCGACCGCACCGCCACCGTGGTCGCGATCTTCTCGAAACCCATGATTGTTTCCACGGTCATCACGAACTTCAAGCTGTTCGCCGGCGCTACCGAGGTCCCGAGCAGCGTGAGCCTCGCAGCCGACGATGTCACTGCCACGCTCACGCCCTCGGCGGACCTGGAGTGGGGTATGACATACACCGCGACTGTATACGGAAACGGTTCCTCCGGCGTACAGGACAGCGTCGACAACCTGTTTATGACCGCCAACAAGGTCTGGAACTTCTCCACTCCCCCGGCGATCCATCCCGTTGTCCTATCCACGATCCCGATGAACTCGGTAATCGAAGTCTCCCGTACGACAATCGTGACAGCGACCTTCTCGAAAGACATGGTCGCCGCGAGTGTCCAGGCGAACTTCAAGCTGCACGACGGAACCTCGTTCGTGGGCGGATCGGTGAGCTATGATGCCCCCACGCGTACCGCCACCTTCACGCAGACGACCCCGCCGCTCGAATGGGGCACGGTCTACACCGCCTCCATCGATACCGGCGCCGTCGACACCGATGGGCTCAACCTCGAGGCCAAGTACTCGTGGACGTTCACCACGACCGCGGCCGTCTACCCGATCATCGTGTCGCGGAATCCGGCCCACGGGGCCATCGAAGTCGACCCCGCCGATCCCCTCACGGCCACGTTCAGCAAGGACATGGACGGAACCACCATCAACACCACGAACTGCCTGCTCTTCAAGGACAACAACAGCAACAACCTCTACGACGCCGGCGACACCCTGATCGCCAGAACCGCAACCCTCTCATCCCCCCGGGTGATGACGATCGATCCCAGCGCGAACCTCGACTGGAACACGTACTACACGATCAAGGTCTCCACGGCCGTGAAAGACACCGAAGGCCTCTTCTTGCAGAGCGACAGCTACTGGTTCTTCATGACGAAGGTGCTGAGGTACCCCGCGGTTCTCGGATACAGCCCGGCCGACGGCGCGGTGGCAGTGGCGCGAAGCGCATCCATCACGGTCGCGTTCTCCAAGGACATGGACGACACCACGGTGAACACTTCCACCTTC
>DATEYD010000311.1:0-1793 GCA_035583445.1 Minisyncoccota bacterium | reverse complement strand
CACCTCGGCTTGGATGTTCGACTCCAGCCAATGCTTTCCCAACATCATGCGCTTCTCGACCCCTCCGGCAGTCTTCCCCCTGTGCACGAAGGTGTACCCCCCGGCCCTCGCAATATAGTTGCCGCCCTTGTCTTCGAGGGCAAGACGGTCAGTGCTCGATAAGTCGTAGTCGTCACCGAGGCCGCCGCTGGGATAGCAACCGACGAGAGGCGTATGCCCGTAGCTCCTCGTGCAGGGCTCCGCCGGGAGAAAGGCCCCATCGGCAGCTGCATCCGGGTATCTCGAATAATGCTCGGTGTAGAGCACGAGTGACTGGTCATACCCGAGCAAGGCGAGCTCGCTCTGGAGGTCCGATGCCGAAGCCCCGTCGACAGCGTCCGGGTTGCAGTCGACGAAAGTTGCCTGCCGTCTCTCCAACTCGATTTGCGCGGCAAGAGCAATCACGTCGGTGTAGGGGTCTGTCGTCAATCGCTCCTCGATTGCGACGTTGTAGAACGCCTCGGTGAACTCTTTCACAGCCGTATAGGCTTCTGCCCACGTTTCGATAGCGTTGCCCGGCACGCTGGTGCCGGCTCCGGTCACCCGAAGACCGAGCAGGTACGGAATCGTCCCGGCGCTCGCGTTGAATGAGACCTCGATGGTGGGGTCGGTATCGTCCTGACCCGACGGCATCGTGAGCACCACTCGGTCAAGGGCGTCGAGGGCGAAGGTTGCCGTGTCGAGACCCACAATCGTCGGTGCGACGAGAGCGTCAAGGGCGTCGTTGAGCGTTTCGAGCACCTGCGCGAAGGTCGTGACTCCGGTGAAGTCCACTGCTGACACAACCACTGAATGAGAGTCGCTGTCAGTGACCGTGAAGCTCCCGGCGTCGACGGCCTCCCACGTGGCCACCGTCGTCACATGGGTCCCGCAGACGAAAGCAGGGGGGACCGCGGTCAGGGCTACCCGGCCGAGAATGAGCCGGTCGGCCTTCAAATCCTGCGCGAAAAAATCAGTGGCAAACAACCGCTCCACCGAGCTCGTTGGCAGGTCCTCGACGTCATCCTTGGTGACAACGAGAATCCGCTTGTCGATTGGCACCCAATCAGAGTCGACGAGAAACAGCTCCGCGTCGAAAGCCGGTAGCGATACGCTGGCGGTTCGCAGGGTTATCTGAACATCCACAAAATAATCGATTTGCATCTTACTCTCCCACTTCGATCACGATCTCCGATTCTATCTCGGCGACCGCGCCAGAAATCTCCACTGTCTCAACAGGGGCATCTATCGTCTCATGATACGAGTCGACAGAGAATGTGAAATCACATTGGTACCGGGGGGCGAAAACGGAATCGTCGAGAAACGAAAGATTCCGGATATGCCCCACGTCGTGCAATATCGGCCGCCCGATCACTTGGGGCAGCGAGGCGAAGTCTTTGACCTTGGCGAGCAACTCACGGCCGTTCGCCGCATAGGCGTTGAAGCTCACGACAAGCTTCGTAGGGTCCTGTACGGAATACAGGATACTTCCCCCCTCTTGCGCTATTCGCTCAACGCTCGGGTAGCAGTTCCCCGACTCGTCAAAATCGAAAATGGATATATATGGCGGGTCCGGCGCTGGGCCGTTGAACGGGGCAATGATGACCGTCACTCCGGTCACCCCCGCTACCCACGTCGCCAGCTCTTCCATGGTCATGATTGCACCTTACGGAGCAGTGCCTTGTGGAAGTTGCCGTCGTACGCCCAATCTTCAACGAGCACCACGCGGTGCTCGACCCCACGGACAGTCAGCAAGTCGTCGGCATGCAGCTCGG
>DATEYD010000310.1:0-1193 GCA_035583445.1 Minisyncoccota bacterium | reverse complement strand
GGCATCTCGGGCGTCCTGCCCGATGCGTGGATGCCGAGGATCTGATCGATCTCGGCCGACAGCTCCGCCAGCACGTCGGTAGTGTCTCCCAGGGTGAAGCCCGGACGCTTGCCGATGATCGTCCCCTGGAAGTCGGAGATCGCAATCCGGGTAGGACTCTTGATCAGGTCAAGACCGATGACGATACCCCGGCCGGTGTTGACGCAGAGTTCGGTGGCCTTCTTGCCCTTGTTGGTCGTGATCCTTCCCGCCTCGACTACGAATCCGTCTGCGATCAGATGCCCAATCGCACGGGAAACGGCGGGTGCACTGATGCCGAGTTCTTCAGCGATGCGGGCTCGATAGACGTTCTTGTTGGCGCACAGATAATGGAAAATGATCGACGTGTTGATCTCGTTCTGTTTGTTTGCGTTGATGGTGGTCGAAACTCGTAAAGCCTTCACGAGTAACTCGTCCTAATTTTTCCGATTGATACTAACGTATGTTACGTAATGAATCAAGATGCCTTGAGGATTGCTGTCAACGCACAGTAGAAATGTCACCTTGATCCGGAAAGTTCCATTGGGGAGGCCAATCGTTGACCAGGCGGGGCTCGGGGAGCGGAACATCGGCCACCTCTCCGGTCCGGCTGCTCCAATCCAGCAGCCTGCGACGCAGGTCTCGAATGATTGACTGCCGCGAGGAATCGTCGATCAGGTTGTGGAGTTCCCAGGGATCCATGCGCAGGTCATAGAGTTCTTCGCGTCCGCCTGCCGTATCTTGAACGAGCTTCCAGTCGTGCGTCCGCACCATGCTGATGCGGCCTTCGGCTTCGCGCCACTGAAGCGACTGGAGCAGTGCCCGGTATCCCCACGGTCGGGGCGCGCGGTCGAGGTCATGCATCGTGAAGGGCGGACCGCCGGCACCGTACTCTGAAAAGGCCGCATCGCGGGGAGAAGCGCCGGTCGCGGTCGGGAGCACGGTGCCGTGCATCGCGTCTGGAACCGGCAGTCCCTGCAAGTGCAGAAGGGTCGGCACCACATCCACGAGGTTCACGAGACTCGTGTCCCGGCGCCCCCGTGCGACCAGGCCGGGCGCCGAGAGGATCAGCGGTACCCTCACGAGGCAGTCATACAGGGCTCCTCCTTTCTCGGTCATTCGGTGCTCTCCCATGAAATCCCCGTGATCCGAGCAGAAGACGAGGATCGTCTTCC
>DATEYD010000309.1:0-2684 GCA_035583445.1 Minisyncoccota bacterium | reverse complement strand
CCTGGCCGTCCGCGGGACGCTCGGGTCCGCGTTCGACGGCTCCTGGCAGGGGAATCTCTTCCTCTTCGAACTCGTGCTCGGCGCGCTGCTGCCGGCGACGCTCCTGGCCTTCCGCGGCGTGCGCAACAGCCCCGCGGGCCTCGCCGCGAGCGCGGCGATGACCGTCCTCGGCACGATCGGCTACCGTTTCGACGTCTGCATCGTGGCGTTTTACCGCCCCGAGGGGATGTCCTACTTCCCGAGCTGGATGGAGATCGCGGTCAGCCTCGGGATCGTGGCGGGCGCCATGCTCGTGTTCATCTTCTTCGTCGAGAGGCTCAGTGTGTATCCGGAGGAGCACGAATCCGGGGAGCACGGGGAGGAGGCCCGCCCTTCGCCGGGTCCCGTCTTCAATCCGGGCACGGTTCGGGCGCTTCTTCCCCTCTCGCTTGCGGCGCCCAGGTTCTACTCGATCGCCTTCGTCGGCGCCGCGGCCGCCGCGATCGGCATCCTCTCCGGCAACGTGCTGCACGCCGACCCGTCCGTGCACACCCCCGTCTCGGCTGCGCGCACGCTGGACGGCGTCGTCGGGCCGCCCACCGGGGGACACCTTCGCGACGTGCGCGTGTCGCAGAAAGACATACCCGTTCCGGACGGGTATAAGGCCATGCCGCTGTTGATGATCAACGGCAACCGCGACGATCGGCTGGTCCTCTTCCCGCACGATCTCCACATCACGAAGTTCGGAGGGCTTCCATCCTGCGTCAAATGCCACCACGAGAACCTGCCCTTCGACAAGAACACGACGTGTGACAAGTGCCACCGCGACATGTACAACACCACGGATACCTTCCGCCACGCCTCCCACGTGGCGAAACTCGGCGGCGAAAAGGGGTGCGTTCGCTGCCACCGGGACACGAACCAGGTAAAGGATCGAGCCACCGCGACGGCCTGTTCCAAGTGTCACGCGGACGTGCCGTCGGAGGAAACCGTCGTCAAGCCGAAGGAAGGGACGAAGAAGGGAGTTGCCGCCGGGTACATGGACGCCATGCACGGCCTGTGCATCACGTGTCACCGGCAGATGGTGCAACAATCCCCGAAGGATTACGGCCCCGATTTCGCGAGGTGCGCAAACTGCCATCGTGATTTCGATGCCACGCAGCTGCTCCGCATGGGGCCATACGCCGAGGAAGCGCGGGGGAAATGACCCGGCAGTGCGGGGGATGTGAAACGGAACGCGTACCGGGGGAGAAGGGGAGGCAGGGGATCGTGCAGAGCGGGATAATTTCCGAAGAGATACGCACCTGGGTGCGGTCGGAGCTGTGGAACCAGGTCCCGGTCAGCATCAGCGTCATCGACCGTCAATTCCGGATCGTCGAGGCCAACAGGATGTTCGCCCAGAACTACGGGTTCTGGCAGGATCGCCTGTGCTACAGCGTCTACAAGGGAAGGACAGAGCATTGCGAACGGTGTGCGGCGGAAATGACGTTTTCCGACGGGCAGATCAGGGTCAGGGAGGAGAAGGGTGTCGTCCGTGACGGGCAGCAGACCTACTATGTCGTCCAGATGGTCCCGCTGGTGCGGCCTGACGGTGAGATCCCCTACATCATCGAGGCCTCCACCGACATCACCGCCACCAAGAAACTCGAGCAGGAGAAGCTGGTGGCCGAACGGCTCGCGGCGGTCGGTCAGACGGTGGCCGGCCTGGCGCACGGCATCAAGAACGTTCTGATGGGGCTGGAAGGGGGGATGTACGTCGTTCGATCGGGCATGGAGAAGGGCGACGGCGAGCGCATCTTCCGGGGCTGGCAGATGCTCGAGGAGAACATCTCCCGGATCACGACGTTCGTGAAGGGGTTCCTCGAGTTCGCCAAGGGGAAAACGCCGAAGGTCCAGCTGGTCGATCCCAACCGCATCGCAAGGAAGGTGGTGGAGCTGTTTCAGGACACGGCCAGGATCGCGGGCATCGAGCTTCGGGCGGACCTCGAGGAGGGCATCCCCTTTGCGTTGATGGACGAGGAGGGCGTGCACACGTGCCTGGTCAATCTGGTGTCCAATGCGCTGGATGCCTGCGAGATCAGCGACAAGGGCAGCCATCACGTGACGCTTGCCACGCGCGAGACGGAGGGGTCACTGGTTTTCGAGGTCACCGACGACGGCGCCGGCATGGACTACGAGGTCAAGAAGAAGATCTTCACCACCTTCTTCAGCACCAAGGGGTCCGGCAAAGGCACGGGCCTGGGACTGCTGACCACGAGGAAGATCGTGCAGGAACATGGCGGGAAGGTCTCCTTCGAGTCGGGCGAGGGGGCCGGCTCCGTGTTCCGCCTGGAGTTCCCCCGGGACAGGCTTCCGCGGACGGGAAATGACGCCGGAAAAGAGGTATAATTTCGCTGGGCAAGCCGAGGAGGGGCGCGCATGCAGAAGCCCGAACAAAAGAATATCCTGGTCGTCGACGACGAGCCGAACGTCCGCGAATACCTCAAGACGATCCTCGTGGACGCCGGGTTCAACGTGATCACCGCCGGCGACGGCGTCGAGGCGCTGGAGGTCATCCGGAAGAGGAAGCCGGACTTCATCTCGCTGGACCTGGTCATGCCGCGGAAGTCGGGGCAGAAGCTGCTCTACGAGCTCAGGCACGACGCGGAGCTGTCCCGCATCCCGGTGCTCATCGTGACCGCCCACGCGCAGGACGAGCTGGGGAA
>DATEYD010000308.1:0-9049 GCA_035583445.1 Minisyncoccota bacterium | reverse complement strand
AGAGGTTTTGTTCGGTCGCCTTCAGGGGATTGAGTACGCTATAGGCGTTCTTGCGGACACCGAGCGCACGGCAATACAAAGGGTATTTGATAAGATTGAGCGTGCAGCCAAGATCGCCAACTCAAAAGACCATCTGAAAGGAGTTTGAAATGGGTGTCGATTACCAAGACGTGTTTGAAAAGGCAAAGGAGCGGCGATGAGCGACAAGATTTACTGCGTTCGTACGGAGTTGTTCGGCGTGATCAGAATTCTTGCGCCAAATATCAAGGCCGCGAGGATGATGGCTCTCCGATACGGGGTGCGACACCCCCGTCTCGTCTGGCGCGAGACGCGGCACTCATTGTGTACACGGTGCGACTCTGTACCGTGTTGTTGTGGAGATAGATAATCATGGAAATAGTGCCGGCGCTTGCGGCGGTATTTGTTTCCGCTGTGAAGGATTGGAGGAAAAATGGCTACTAAAAAAGTGATGTGCCCGGTATGCTGGCACGAGGAGACTTGGGCCGCTATTAGACAAAACCGGAACCCCGTGCGCGACGACACGCCGAACATGCAGTGGAATCGCCCGGATGGAGGCTACAGAGGACAGCAGGTTACTATGTGGGACAACGGACACTGGTGCTGTGAGGCATGCGGAATATCTTTTCCACCGCGCATGGCCGCAGTGATGATTGACGCTGTGCTTCGGGTTAGTGACCCGGATAGCGATTCGTACGACTGGAAAGAGGAAACATTCAAGGACGCCATTGTTGCCGCGTCTGGAGGTAAATAATGGCTGTTAAAGACCATCATGACTGCGCGTACAAGGATGCAGACGGGGTAATCATTTGCAAATCAGAAGGCAAAGACACCGAGTGTCCTGAATACTCTATGGGTGTTGGAGGTGACGAGTGTTGGTATTACAGGACCTTCCAATATCGCATTGGAAAAGGTGGAGTGCCTATTCGCCTTGGGGATGGGGGGAAACATATGTGCCTGAACAGGAGAGTCGGGCAGCGAGTGGGGTTCACTTTTATGCGTGGATGCCTGTCTTGTAACCATAGATGGGGGAAAGATTCTGATTAGAAAGGAAGAGGAGCTATGACGAATGAAGAATTGGAAAAGCTGTTAGACAGTTTGACAAGACTGTTAGACGGTTTTGAGTATCTCCGTGAGTTGACCAGCAAGGCAGAGCAAGCACAGCCATCAATCGAGTCACAGCAACCAAAGGGCTACCAAGAGAAGTGCTACGACTACCTGGATAACGGTACATGCCGCGGTACAGGAGAGCCGTGCTCCCCAGCGACCGCCCGTGGATGCTGGGTTCTGTGAGGTGAATAAATGACTTATCGATCCGCCGTAGAAGACGCGCTCGCTGCTTGGAAGAGGGCTGAGGCCGACGCGGAACACGAAAAGTTTCGGGCTTGGGAAGCCGCTCGGAAGGCCAAGGCATTGAGGGACAAATGGCGTGCCCTGAATGCGGAGCCGCCGTTACGGTAGGAGAAGAGTGTCTGTTGCGCGGATTTCCATACGCCTACAAATCAAAGGGCAAATACGCGGAGCTTCGTCTACGCTGCCGCACCAGCAATCACTACGTCAGGACTCATTTGTTTAACGGCCCTCGCTGGAACGGGTCATACACAAAACAGGAAATCTCGACACACGCGAACACCTCCGCGTGCTGTCACTGGGAAGGAGCTGAGCCATGAAACAACCAACACACGGAACCGCGCTGCTCGCCCTTCTGGAGCACTCGCGACGGTACCCGGAGAAAGACGGGGCCCCGTCGTTCGTGTCTGTGTCAATCGTCGGGAGTGACGAGGCGCGGGTCTACACGGTCGCCGCACGGATACCACTCACATCTCCCTATCAGCAATTACTAGCCGGCCTGTTACCTCTGCTTTTATGGCCGGTGAAAATCGAACGGACATCGGATTGCTGGTCTGTAGTGTTTTCGGTCTGCTCAACAGAGCTGAATAGCCCGGTTGAATTGATGCTCTTCGACAGAGCGACACAAAGGAGGAACGGATGACTGAAAAACTGATTTCGCGAGATCAACTGTTGGCCGCGATAAAAACAAAAATAGATTTGACGAGGGACCAGTGACACCGAATTTTGGAAGGGCTAACGGCCGCGGCCTTTATCGCGGAGTCCTTGCCAGTTATCGAGCACGAGGAGCCGCGGCAGATGTCTACAGTCCGCTGCCCAATCTGCCAAGGGGTCCTCGGGGAGTACGACAAAGAATCCGAAGACCTGTCGATATCTTTTAACTGCAACCCTTGCCGCGTTTTGGTCATCCCGGGATTTCGGACATCACCTCGACGCAATCCATCATGATGACCGGGGGCTCGGAATCCTTGATCGCCGGCTGAGCCACTGCTGTCTTGAGCGCCGCTTCCTTGGTATCGCACAGAGGGCCGTCGTTCCACCGCCATTTTCCATTCTCAGGAATCAACATCTCATCACCTCAACCCGGGCGCACAGATTCTGAAGATCTGCCCGGACCTGAAAACTAACCACATGTCCCGGCCGTCGAACACCCACCGACCGTTTGGAGCGTTCGAGGACACGTCGTCGAAATCAATATGCACCCTCGATACCGGGGCGACATTGGTGAAATCCGTATTCCGGTTGTGCCGATTGAAGTACGCGGCTGAAATCTTGTAGGCCTCCCAGTGGACCGTATCGGGTGCCGGGTCCTCGTTGAGCTCCAAGAACACCCCCCAGACGTTGAGCCCGTCGAACCCGAGCATGATGCCGTAATCATCGTGGGGGTCGACCAACGCAATAGAACCCTCGACTTTCGCTACGTCGTACACCTCGTGGTCGAGCATTGAATAGATCCACAGGCACCCAAGAGCGTTTGAGATAACCACGTTCTCTCCCACTACCACCATGCCTGTCGGCTGATAGCTCCAATACCCTTCCCCTGCCGCGACAGTTGCGATAGGAAATGAGTCGTACGACAGATCAGAGATAGCAAACCTATACAAGGAGTAATCCCGAGACACCCCCGGAATCTCCGTGAACCCGATGAAATACATCAGCGTCCCATCAGTGGCGAGACACGGGCCTCGAAGGTCTGGGAATATCCCGCCGCTTATCAACTCCGATTGCACGGTGGACAACGCCGTGTCGACCGTGTGCACTTCGAGGTCGGTTGCCGGTGGGTATGGCGTCCGGACGATACCGAGATGTGTGTCGTCGGCAAGAATCATTCGGGTCGTCAGGTAATCGAAAGCGTGGTACGGGTTGAAAGCGCCGCCGGCCGCGATAGTGGCCACCGGGGTCGAGCTGCCTGTAATCGTCGAGAACTTCGCGACGTAGAGAAGGGAGTCAACCACCCCATACAGCACGTACAGATACGAGGCGTCCGAGCAGATAGCGAGTATCCGCGTGGGAGCCGGGGAGAAGTTCAGCGTCAATGCAGCGCTCATCTCCGGACTGTCAGAGTAATCCCACGGCGCTTCGATTCTAGAAATCGTCGTATTCCCCGTGACCACGTACAGCCTGGGTTTGTTGTTCGTCCAGTCCCAGCCGAGACAGACGTCTTGAATTGTCGCGGTCGTGTCGAGGTAGTTCGGCTTCAGTTCCGGCGAGGCCCACAGGGTGTAGATGTATCCGGCACACAGGTGCGCGGGCACTGCCTGCGGGGGCGCAGTACCGCAAGCGGCGAACAGGTCGATCAGTGCGTTGATCATTTTATCCCGGGTGTTCTCCACCCAGTTCCAGTATTGCCGAGGGGGACGCGTCAAAGCGGCCCAGCCGGCTGCGATATATCCGTCGCTCGGCTGAGTCTTGTCGCCAGTCGAGCACCACTCTTTCAACTTTTGAAGCATTGCCATTTTTACACCTCTGGATACCCTTCGAACACGACATCGATCCCGGCCATTGCCGGGCAGAACATTTCGAGATACCGGCGTTGACGCATGTCGTAGCCGGTCGTCGGGAGCGTGATTACCACTTTGCCCGGGGTCGCCGTGATTACCGCGGCGATACCGAAGGCGTTCAGCGCGTATCGGGCGAGCCCCGGCACGGAGGCATCCGCGTTGGTCGCCGCGATCTTCGCGTTGATGAAATCGAGATAATCGCCGTCTATCGCACTCGTGCCAAGCATCACGCCGTCGAGGTCGTAGAGAATGCCTCCGCTGCTCGGATTCGCCGTAGTGCCCCAACCATGCAACAGGTCAACATCTTCCCAACCTGGCTCTCCCACGTCGCAGACGGTAAACAGATTGTCCACCTCTTCCTCGGGAGGCCGAGACACCCCGACAATTTCTCCAACTCTGTCGAGCCATACCCCCTCTGCGGTGTCCTTCCAAGTCTGCGTGCTCAAGGCGACGTTCGCGGCGATGATCTCCTCGAACAGCTCCGCGATAATCGTCACAATCTCTAACCAATCGTCTCCGTCCTTCTGCTGGTCCAGCAGACTATCAACCGCGTTCTCAGTTATGAAACCCATGGGGCTCTCCCACAGCTTCCCGGGGCGCCGAGGTACATGCCGACGGCTATCGCGAGAACGACTGCCAGCACGAGCGCCCAGAACTTCAATTCGTCCCGGTTGTCCTTGTCAAGTTTCATGTCACAAACTCGATGTCGACGTCGTCCACATCGAAGGTGGCGATCTGGTGATTCGATATTGCAATGTCGTCGTCGCTCGTCGGGTTCGGGGTCGTGCTTATCAGTATCGCTCGCACCGAGTGCCCGGGTACCGCGTTCGCCGCGGTGTACAGCCGGGAGGACACGACATCATCGCCGAGCCCGAAGGGAGTGACCAACACATCGTTGATTTCGAGGTTGCCTTCCGAGAAGTCGACGACTGCTTGTTTCATGAGCAAGTCGCCGTCAGCGGGGTAGAACGCGCGGTTCTTGACAGTTTGAATCGTCACGTAGATAGGCACTGGGATCGCCCTATCGAAATAGATAGTCCCCGTCTGCCCTGTCTCCGTATCCTCGCACAGCACCTCCTCGTCACCCCAAGTGCCGATTCCTGCGCCGACCGAGCCGGCGCCCGGACCGAAGAGGGAATCGCCTATATCCTGGTCAGCCCCGCCTTGCACAATCGCCCGGACGTGCTGTGGTGGCACTCCGTTCTCGTTGGTCACCGTGCCATTGTTGACTTCCAGCAAGACCGCGGTGACCCCGTTGATGTCGAGCAGGGCTTTGCGAATCGCCGAGGGATGGTGCAATCCGACTGCTTTGGCCGCCTCCCAGCGTCTGGCTCTCAATGCCGGGTCGGTCTCTCGTGCATTGCCGGTCACCGCGTCGCTGAGATTGGTAACGCTGACCCAGCCGAAGACCGGGGTGACGATTTCAGTCAGCGTGCCGGCAGGGGCTTCCAGGGCCCCGTCCTCGATAGCGGTTGCAGTGACTGTTCTGGAGTCACTCGGGGGGACGACGACTGCTATATCCGTCTCGAACTGCACCCCAGTTACCGTGGCTACTATCGACCCTTCTGGAATCGTGCACCCGGCCGCGTTCGAGTAGACTGTGAGAGCGACCGTCGATTTCGACGCAACATTTCTCTCGATCCCGTTGAACTTGACAAGCTCTTCGAGCAGAGTGCCTATCGACGTCGAGGGCAGAAGCCCGGCCACAGTCGCCGCGAGGTCGTTCAGCGTATCGCTCTTCGCCTCCGCGAGAATCGCGGCGAGACGACCGAGCACCCCGTCGACATCATCGACCCGGCAAGTGTCCCCGTATTTGGCTTTGAAGCGCAAGCGCAAATCCGCGAGCACTTCCTCTTGCGTTTGTATTGTCAACCCAGAGGTAGAGAAAATAGCCATGGGTCTAAACTCCTATTTGCAACGGCGTCTCACTGTAGATAGTGTCGACAGTGATCTCCGCGGACACAACCCCGGTATCTGTATCAAGGCTCATCGAATGGAACACGAGGCCAGTCACCTCAGGGATGCTCAGTATCTGCGTCTTGAGGAGCAGCACCTTGTACTTCTCCTCGGTCTCGACATCGTACATCCGCGTGAACCATTCGACGCCGGTCTCCTGAGCGAGCCGGTCTTCGTCGTAGACCTTGAGTATCTTCGTCTCGCAAATCTGAGCGACTTCGTCCGCGTCATCGACAAGCTCGATGTCCCCCGAGCTCAAGTCGATATCGCCGTAGTCGTCCAGTTTGAAATCGATGGCCATATCTATCACGTCCCCGGAGTTGGTGTCAACGTCACATTCCCCGGGATATTCAATGTGTGCACGTGAGTCGAGACGCCGACACGAGTGGCCGGGGTGATCGCTGTCGCGTCCACTGTCCCAGTCACTGTCAAGTTTCCAGTAATTTTTGTCCCCGTAGCAGTCATCTCAATTCCTACTGTACCAGCATCGTTCTTGATTGTCACACCCGCGGGGGTGCCGGCTGTCTTGCCCGCGCTTCGAGCGAGGCAGGGGAGCGCCACGACATCGCCGAACTGAGGCCGCCTGCTCTCCTGCTCAGCGTTCGACCCGGACCGCCACAGGGCCGGGGAAATTGCGCAGAAGACAAGCAGCACGAGGTCACCGGCCTGCAAGTGCAAATCGATCTGCCAGCCGCCGCCGGAGGGCATCAGTACCGGCACGTCCTTGACAACCGGGGCAGGTGTCCCGTCGACTTGCAGATCCGGCCGGGCATCGCATGTCTGCAAGGCACTGTTGAACGATACGACCTCTGCCGGACACGGTGACCAAAGAGCTTGGGAGTCGAACATCTCACGAAGGATGTCATCGATTCGTTCCGTCATCTCAGGCCTCCCGGCAGACGCACTCGGTGGTGAAGTCCCCCGACGCGTCCGCTGTATGCACAACCCGCTCAATCCAATAGGTAGCCTTCGCCTTGATGGGCGCCTTCCGGCCTCCCGTCGTCGTGCTCGTTTCGAGCATGCAGAGCCCCCCGGGGACGAGGGCCGCGTCGAGCATGGTGCGAAAGCTCACCTTGACGCGGCCGCTTTCTTTGTCCGCGGTCGGCACGCCCTTGAGCCCTGTTATCGCGGAGACGAGCGGTATTGCTGTCTCGGTAATTGGGTCGTCTTCGGAGCGCACAAAGACGCGACCGACGATAATCTGATAACGGAATCCAAAACGCTTGCAGATCTCCCACAGGGCGTCCCGAGGGGGAGCCAGGAAGCTCATCGCGGATGGGAGCTTCAGCTCGCTTACTCCGATGTCGACCTGGACACCTCCCGCAGCCGCGAGGTCGCGGATAGCTTGATGGAGCGAGGCTCCCGCGGCGAAGGTGCGCGCGACGATACGGGTACGCAAGGCACTCTTGGTGTCCTCCGCTGTAATCTTCGTGTCCCAGTCTGCCATATCCTCGGTCCGCGAAGAGACGGTGTCGACGATCTCGCCTTTGAAGACGAGCTTCGGCGGCGCGGTCCTCCCGGCGTAGACCTCGACAGTCGTCGCATCGGTAGCGAGCACTGCCCTGTTAGTCCCGGTGAGGTTGAATATAGAGACCTCAGCTGTATCCGGGTCTCTCGATGACGATTTATCCACTCGGAACGAGTAATCGAACGATTGGTCGACCTCGATTGCGTTGCCGGCTTCGTCGGCAAAAACGAACCGAGCGAATCTATCGAGCCCCTCGGTCATTCAATCTCCTCAAGCGGAACGTAGACCAGCTTCCAGCGGTCCCCGAGACCCGCGAAGTCCGGGTCGTCGTTACCCTGTTGGTCTATCAACGCGAGCATGCCGAGCTGGTACAATCCGCGACCGAAGAGCAGGTCGCGCCCGGTGACCAGTGCAAGCCCGTGGCAGTGGATGTCAAGCTCATCGATATCGACATCTATAATCCACTGCTCGGGTTCACCGAGCCACAGGACGCGGAAGACAAACAGATACCCGTCGAGCTCTGTGCGGAATTCGTAAGCAGGGTACGCCTGAAGAGGTACGGTCAGCATGGCTAGCCCACTACTCCAGCGGCTCGAAGCGCCGCCAGAAGTGCGGAAATATCTTCTGCCGGTTGTGTCCCCTTGTCCGCAGTGCCCACTTGCTTCAAGCCGGCTTTCGTCTTCGCCGTGGTCTTCTTCAGTAGCTTGTCGAGCGGCACTTGCACCGTCAACGTCTGAGCCAGCTTGACCTTCTGAAAAACCAGAGTCGCTTGAAACACGAGCGAGTTGAGGTGAGTGACATCCTCGATAACGTCGATGAGCACCATGTTCGGGAAGTTTCCCCGCTGGAGGTCGACCGTCACAAGCTGCCTCGTGTCCTTGATTCTCAGCACGGCCTCGCGCTTATCAGCAGCAGTGGTCGTAGTGGTCATCGTAGCTACGGAATCCCCAACGGGGAGCATCTGGTTATCTGTCGCAACGACATCGAGAGTGAGAGTCTCGGGCAAATCGGTTACGTGCTCCCCGATTTCCGACCCATCCTCGATAGGATGCGTAGTGACTGACTTCGGAGCGCTCAACGACATCCGTGTGACCACGTCGATAAACACGTTACCTATCAATGCCGAGTCAGCCATGCGCCCTCGCGTTTAATTCGCCCCCGGGCCACCGAAAGGCGGCGGTACACCGAACAGTGACCCGAGGGCTTTCCATCAGTAGTTTCTCCTCGCCCGCTTGAGAGCCCTCTCAGTCTCTCGTCGAGCCTCCGCCGCTATCCTCTGCGGATTCGCATTCGTCGAAGCGTTGACTACAACAGAGGAATAGATTTGTCCGACCGGGCCTTGCTGCACGAGCTTCGAAGTGGGCTTTGCGATTTTGTCGATCCAGCTGTACATCTCGTCCATCTTCTCGCCGCTCAACATCGAGGGAATCATCATGCCGGGAAGGGTGTTCATCAGAGTCTCACCCGCGCCGGGCATCCGAGCAACCACTTTTCCGGCCTGCCCGATAGGAGTGCCCTCCGCCGCGGCACCCAAGCCCGCCTTGATTGGGCTCTTGCCGGTACCGCTCAACAGCTTGATGAAGCTCCCGAGACCCGTGGTATCCAAGAGGCTGTTGATAAGCCCCTTGATCCCGTCGACGAGCATGCCGAAGACTTGCTGTATGCCCTGGCCGATTCCGTAGACGAAGCGCATCACCTCAGCCATGCCGAGGTCGAACAGCGTAGAGAAGCCACTCGCTAAGCCCTCGCTGAAGAT
>DATEYD010000307.1:0-1021 GCA_035583445.1 Minisyncoccota bacterium | reverse complement strand
CTGCATCCTCATGCCGTCGTCGATGTAGATCGCCGCTCCGTATGTTCCGATGGGCGCGTCGATTGGGACGGTCACGCTGACCTCCCAGTCCATCGTCGATCCTGCCGGGACAACGAAGTTGAGCGACGGCAGCCACACCGTGTCTCCGACCAATCTGAACTGTATCCACGGGAAGGTCTGGAGCTCGTAGTAGTCGAGCTGCAGGCTGATGTTGGTCCCTACGGCGCCTGCAATGCCCCTGACCCTCAGGATAAGGCCGTCGTTGGTCCTGTCGATCGGATCTTTCACCATGATCTGGTTGTAGTTGCTGTCCTCTCCGTCGACCGTGTACCTGAAGAGCTCGCCGTAGCCGGTCGAAGTCCAGCCGAGACCGTCCAGGTCGAAGTCGACCCAGTCATGGGCCTCGAGCCAATACGATATGTCGCTGTTGTAGTCCATGTCCGAATCGAACTGCGAGAAGGGTATGTACATCGTCACCCTGAGCAGGTCCGTGTCCGCCGGTACGTAGCTTGTGATGTCCAGGTAAGTGTCCCCGGCGGTAGCGGTCAGGAAGTTGATGTTGTCCCCGTCTGTCTTCAGAAGCAGCTCGCTTGTCACGTCAACCGTCACCGGGTTCGCCGGATCGTAGTTCGTCGTGGATAGGACATGCGTGTCGTCCGTCTGGCCCGGCAGCAGGAAGTTCGGGAACGTCTCGTATCGATCGCCGTAGACGAATCCTGGATAGAGCGCCGCCTTCGTGAATATCGGCTCGTTCAGATATGCGAGGGTCTCCGTGCCAGACAGTTCTGCCATGAGTTGCGTGTATGTGTTGGCATTGAGCCATCCAGAACCCTGCTTGAACGGGTCGTAGTGCATGTCATCGGCCGCAGCCATCAGCTTCGCCTTCGCGGTGATTATGTCCGGCCACCAGCCGCCGCTCCCGATGTAGTACGCTTCGTAGCCCAGGGCCACGCCACCAGCGACCGTCGGCGTCGCATGGCTCGTGCCGCTGCCTATCTGGAAGTGCTGCGAGCCGTCTCCG
>DATEYD010000306.1:0-2131 GCA_035583445.1 Minisyncoccota bacterium | reverse complement strand
CGGGCCCGTGCTAATTCATCCAGCATTGCTTGGATGCGCGCGGTATTACTCTGTTGTCCCTGCTGGTTCTGGTCGTCTGCCATGCGAGCGCGTTAGCATCTCCATCATATCCCCATGAATTCGTGGCGAGAAGAGGATAAGAGCGTAGAATCGGATGTATGGAAACAGAACCCGTATCCTCTTCAGTAGCGATTCCTGAACCGACGCAGTCGATACCGTTGCCTGAAAGCAAAAAAAGCCATGGCTGGTTTTGGGGATTCATGACCGTGCTTGTCCTGATTGCCGGGTATGCGGGAGCTGCCTATTTTATCGACCTATGGCCTTTTGTTCCGACGGTATCTGAATCGCCGAGCCCGTCCCCCTCAGCTGATCCAACCACGGAGTGGGGCACATATTCCAATGCTGCAACCGGGTTCGGGTTTCGATATCCCAATGGCATGACTCTTACGGATTCGGAACAGGAATTCCCCAGCGATCCGTCAAGGAGGTGGGTCATGATCCTGGGTGAAAGCGACGAACTTCTGATGAGTATAGAGATTAACAACCCGGGTCGGGGAGTGAATCAGGTCGCCGATCCGGTCACTGGGACCGTTATCGCTGATGGGGTGACGATTACCTATCAGGCCGGGCGCATTCTCCCTATGGGGGAGACCGAACCGGGCACCGAATATTATTGGCAATCGATGTTCAATGCCGAGGGAGACAGCTATATCGTGGAGTTCTTCGCAGAAGACGGTGTTGACCGGACGAAGATCGTGCGAAACATACTCGCGACATTTACATTTTGAAAGTCGAGAAAGTTCCATGCCGCATTAGAAAACCGCCTTTCAGGGCGGTTTTCTATTTGGGTTACTCGCGAGGTGATCGTCGAAATCCGGTTCGCGGAGGCCGGTCACCCATCGGTCGCCCCTTCCCTTCGGGTCCGACCATGGACAACGAGATCTTCCCTTCCGGTGAGACCGCTTTGACCCATACGTGCACCTGCTGGCCCTCCTTGAGGACGTCGGCAGGATGCGCGACGCGCTCCTGGGAGATCTCAGAGACGTGCACCATGCCGTCGCGGCCTGGGGCGATCTCGACGAATGCGCCGAAGTCCTTGATGGAGACGACGGTACCGTCCATCTCGTCCCCCGGCTTCGGTTCGTAGGTGAGCTGCTCGATGCGCTCGATCGCCTTCGCCATGCCTTCGGCATTGGCGCAGGTGATGAACACGGTGCCGTCGTCCTCGATATCGATCGTGGCGCCGGTCTCCTCGATGATGCCGTTGATGGTCTTGCCGCCGGTGCCGATGACCATGCCGATCTTGTCCGGGTCGATCTTCATGAGTTGAACGCGAGGAGCGATCGGGGACAATTCCGCTCGGGGACCGCCGATGGCATCCGCCATGGCGTCCAGGATCTCCAGGCGGGCCTTTTTCGCCTGTACCAGGGTTTCGCGGACGATCTGCGGGGTGATCCCTTCGACTTTCACGTCCATCTGCATGGCGGTCACGCCCTCGCGGGTGCCGGCGACCTTCATGTCCATGTCGCCGTGGTGGTCTTCGGGTCCCTGGATGTCGGTGAGGACCTTGTAGTTGTCTTTCTCGTCGGACATCAGGCCCATGGCGATTCCGGCGGCTGGGGCGACGATGGGAACGCCGCCGTCCATGAGCGCCAGGGACGATCCGCAGACCGATGCCATCGAGCTGGAGCCGTTGGACCCGAGGATTTCCGAGACGACGCGGATCGTGTAGGGGAACTGGTCTCGGGAGGGGATGATCGGGAGAAGTGCTCGCTCCGCCAGAGCTCCGTGGCCGATGTCTCGGCGGCTGGGTGCGCCCAAGCGGCCAGTCTCACCGACCGAGTACGGGGGGAAGTTGTAGTGATGGAGGAATCCCTTCTTGGTCAGGTCGATCTCCATGGTCTCGATCCACTGCTCCAGTCCCGGTGCGGCCAATGTCAGCACGGTCAGGGCCTGGGTTTCGCCGCGCTGGAACAACCCATTGCCATGGGTGTGCGGGATGACGGCGACTTCCGCTGAAAGTGGCCTGAGTTGATCCATTTTCCGCCCATCCACGCGCCGATTGTCCTCAAGGATGTTTCGGTGAACGACGCGGTCGATGCTCTCCTCAAAGAGCTTTTCCGCGGCTGAG
>DATEYD010000305.1:0-2058 GCA_035583445.1 Minisyncoccota bacterium | reverse complement strand
CGGGCCCGTGCTAATTCATCCAGCATTGCTTGGATGCGCGCGGTATTACTCTGTTGTCCCTGCTGGTTCTGGTCGTCTGCCATGCGAGCGCGTTAGCATCTCCATCATATCCCCATGAATTCGTGGCGAGAAGAGGATAAGGGGTGTAGAATCAGGATATGGAAACAGAACTCATACCCCCTCCGGTGCCAACCCCTGAATCGGCACAGCCGACACCGGTACCCGAAAGCAGCAAGAACCACGGCTGGTTTTGGGGACTCGTTGTCGTGCTCGTCCTTGCCGCCGGATATGCCGGCGCGGCATATTTCATGGATGTATGGCCGTTCCCCCTGGGGGATCTCATATCGGAATCCCCCAGCCCATCCCCAACCGTTGATCCGACCGCAGGGTGGGACACCTATCACGACGACCAGTACGGATTCGGGTTAAAGTTCCCGGGTTCTTGGTCGGAGTATCAAGTCGAGCCGATTACGCCCGCACTCCAGGGCACGACGGCAGTGTTCCAGATATGGAACCACCCCCTTGTCTCTCCATCTGAAGAGCGAGCATATATCGAGGTTCTTGTCTTCTCGCTTGCGCAGTGGGGTAACGAGCTCAGCCTTGATCAGCCTCACCCAATCGAACTTGGTCGCGACACGCAGTATGTATATGCGCACCCGTTCCGATACGATTTCCTCGGTCTTCCAGGGGAAGAGGACATTGATAGCATCTACGCAACATTTCGACTTCTTCCCTAGAGGCTTTCAAAAGACCGCCTGAGGGCGGTCTTTTGAAATTGATTATTCCCTTGACCTTCGGAATCCAGTCCGCGGAGGCCGATCGCCCATCGGTCGTCCCTTCCCCTCGGGTCCGACCATGGAGAGCGAGATCTTGCCCTCCGGTGACACGGATTTGACCCACACATGCACCTGCTGGCCCTCCTTGAGGACGTCGGCGGGATGCGCGACGCGCTCCTGGGAGATCTCGGAGACGTGCACCATGCCGTCACGGCCCGGTGCGATCTCGACGAAGGCGCCGAAATCCTTGATGGAGACGACGGTGCCGTCCATCTCGTCCCCCGGCTTCGGTTCGTAGGTGAGCTGCTCGATGCGCTCGATCGCCTTCGCCATGCCTTCGGCATTGGCGCAGGTGATGAACACGGTGCCGTCGTCCTCGATGTCGATCGTGGCGCCGGTCTCCTCGATGATGCCGTTGATGGTCTTGCCGCCGGTGCCGATGACCATGCCAATCTTGTCCGGATCGATCTTCATGAGTTGAACGCGAGGAGCGATCGGGGATAATTCCGCTCGGGGTCCACCGATGGCATCCGCCATGGCGTCCAGGATCTCCAGGCGGGCCTTTTTCGCCTGTACCAGGGTCTCGCGCACGATCTGCGGAGTAATCCCTTCAACTTTCACGTCCATCTGCATGGCGGTCACACCCTCGCGGGTGCCCGCGACCTTCATGTCCATGTCGCCATGGTGGTCTTCGGGTCCCTGGATGTCGGTGAGGACCTTGTAGTTGTCTTTCTCGTCGGACATCAGGCCCATGGCGATTCCAGCGGCTGGGGCGACGATGGGAACGCCGCCGTCCATGAGCGCCAGGGACGATCCGCAGACCGATGCCATCGAGCTGGAGCCGTTGGACCCGAGGATTTCCGAGACGACACGGATCGTGTAGGGGAACTGGTCTCGGGAGGGGATGATCGGGAGAAGTGCTCGCTCCGCCAGAGCTCCGTGGCCGATGTCTCGGCGGCTGGGTGCGCCCAAGCGGCCCGTCTCACCGACCGAGTACGGGGGGAAGTTGTAGTGATGGAGGAATCCCTTCTTGGTCAGGTCGATCTCCATGGTCTCGATCCACTGCTCCAGTCCCGGTGCGGCCAAGGTCAGCACGGTCAGGGCCTGGGTCTCGCCGCGCTGGAACAACCCATTGCCATGAGTGTGCGGGATGACGGCGACTTCCGCTGAAAGTGGCCTGAGTTGATCCATTTTCCGCCCATCCACGCGCCGATTGTCCTCAAGGATGTTTCGGTGAACGACGCGGTCGATGCTCTCCTCAAAGAGCTTTTCCGCGGCTGAG
>DATEYD010000304.1:0-1042 GCA_035583445.1 Minisyncoccota bacterium | reverse complement strand
TTCGCGGGTTTTGCTTGACGGTATGACGAATTTGTCCGTACTTTGAATGGAAGCGCGGCTGCTGACCATTCTCTGTCGCGCAATCGCGAAGGGAATGGCAGGTCAAGCGACCTGAAATGGCGTGTAATTCCTTATGCCATATTGAGAAAAAATAACTTTGCCCGGACGAGTTGGCATGGTACAGTACACGAACAGACGCAAGGCACGCGGGTGACAAAAAAAGACTTCCCGAAGATACATTTCTACGATCGTGATCTCGTTTCGCTGTACAACGAAACGTGGGTCATGATGAAGGATTTCTGGAAGAAAGGCAGCTCAGAAAGCGGTTTTCATGCCAGGTATTTCGGTCACCCCGATTCGACCCGGATCAACCAGGTCGAGGCCTGTTTTTCCACCTTCTTCCTCGTCTACTCGAACCGCATCTTCCCCGTCACCTCGATGCTCGACAACTTCTATGCCAAGCAGGAGGAATCGGGCGCCATCCGGGGCGAGTACTCCGAGAAGACCGGAAAGCCGATCCTGCCCCACGACAACCCCAAAGGGGTGCTTCCCCCGCTGTTCGCCTGGGCCGAGCACAACCTCTACCACCGGCTCGGGGTGAAGAAGCGCATACGGGAGGTCATGCCCGTGCTCGAGCGCTACTACGCCTGGCTCGAGAAAACCTTCAAGGACGACAACGGACTGTTCGCACCGCCGCTCGCGGCCACGATGATGGACAACGCTCCCCGCGAGGGCACGCGCTACCCCATCGACTTCAACTGCCAGATTGCCCTCGCCGCACTGTACCTCGCAGAACTCTCCGACATCATCAACGACAAGGACACCAACTACCGGTACAAGAAGGCGTACTTCTCGCTGAAGACCAAGATCAACGCGCTGATGTGGGACGAGCGCGATGGCTTCTACTACGACCTCGACGCGAAGCAGAAGCGCCTGCGGGTGAAAACCATCGCACCGTTCTGGTCGCTCATCGCCGAGGTGCCCAACGAGGCGCGCGGCGAGCGCCTGATCGAGCACCTCGTCGACCCCCGGGAGTTCGGCA
>DATEYD010000303.1:0-1195 GCA_035583445.1 Minisyncoccota bacterium | reverse complement strand
TACCTTGTAGTAGATGACCGCGTTCACCGTAACGGAGACGTTGTCGCGGGTGATGGCTTTCTGATCGGGCACGTCGACGGCCTTTACGCGAATGTCGACCTTGCGATAGGTCTGGAAAATTGGCCACACGAGCCGCCAGCCAGGCTCCATGGGGCCGGTATACTTACCAAGCGTGAACCGCACGCCCCGCTGATACTGGTTGACCTGCCGGATGCTGACAAGAACGATGGCGGCAGCGATGGACAGAATGATGCTCAGTGGGCTCATGTGAGTGTCGTTATCCGAGTACGGCCATACTATACAACATGTACACGACAAATCAATCGGAACAGAAAGGACCCCTCGCGGCCGGATGGCGTTGAGGGGCAGGGATCCGCGTTCACCGCAGTCGCTTGTATTTCCGGTCGACCGCCTTCATCGCCTTCGCGAACTCGTCAGGGGTGCGCACGATCCCGTTGTACAGCTGAGCGTTCCGAGGTTCGAACGCCACGACGGACAACGTGCCGTCGCGCAGGAAGTAGGTGATGCCGACCTGCACGTACTGGTCGGTCACCGTGACCCACTCGAACACGGGCTCGCTCCTCCCGCGACACCGCTCCAGACGCCTGACCGGACGCTGTCGGTCGAACATCGGGTTCGCGCAGTCTTCCAGGGTGAGCCGGCCGGATGACTCGCGGCGGACGGGTGTCGGCTTCGGTGTGGCCTTTCCGGGTCTAGGCGGACTCGCCTTCTTCGGCGCCGCTGTAGGCTTCTTCAGATGCTCCGCGAGGGGAACGATCTCCTGATGCATGCCCGGGAAGAAGTTCTCGAGCTCCTTGCCGGTCACCGCGTCGAACGTGATGCCGTTCTCGCACTCCTCGGTCCGGACGACTCCGTTCTTGACGCTCTCGACGACGTCCTCGCAACTTGCAGTGAATCCGCCGATCCCGTAGAAGGTCTTCCAGACCTTCATCCCCTTCGTGAATCTCGCCATCGCTGCCTCCGTCCAAAAAGGACCGTCCGCATCCTACCCTTCTTATCCGAAAAAGAAAGGACCCCTCGCGGCCGGATGGCGTTGAGGGGTCGGGGCGGTCACATCTGGGCCGCGACTTTGGCCATCACGTGGACGGTGACGAGCGCCAGGAGGATTGCGGCGATGCTGCACAGCAGGAACTGCTGATGGAACGTGAGCTTCTTCCGCTTGCCGAGTTCGGCG
>DATEYD010000302.1:0-1313 GCA_035583445.1 Minisyncoccota bacterium | reverse complement strand
GTGGCACCGGCGAAACGACTTGACCGACGTAGTCGCACGCGAGTTGTACGATCACCGCCAGAACCACGATGAGAACGAGAATCTGGCAGGCGATCCTGCCTACGCGAAGATCGTCGAAGAATTGGCGGCGAAGTTCAAAGCCGGCTGGAAAGCCGCTCGCCCGATGTGACACGGAGCGTGATGAACATGAAAGAAGTCCCCAGGTCGAACCGTCGCGAATTCCTCACGATTGCTGGCACCGTCGGATTTATCTCGGGTCGTGCGCTCGCCGAGGCCGAAACGACCGATCGACGTGAGGCCAAACCGGGTCTGCCAGGAAGCCCCCGGGATAGAGCCGCGAAGTCGAGGATTCGCGTGGCTCAGATCAAGGTCTACCCTGCAAAAGGGCAGATGGCGGCAAACCACGCGAGACTGGTGAGTGTCCTCGACGACATCGAGAAATCGGGTAAGGTGGACGTCGTCGTCACGCCGGAAGGCTTTCTCGATGGCTATGTATCAACGGAGCAGGCTGTCATGAAGGCCGATATGATCAACTACGCCATCGACCCCCTGACGAGCGAATACGCCCGCGCAATCTCCGCCTGGGCCAAACGAAACGAGACCTGGTTCATCTATGGCTGTGCCCGCAAAGAGAAGGATCAGGTCTTCAACACGGCGTTGATCTACGACCGGTCTGGCTCCCTGGTGGGCATGTACGACAAGCTGCACTTGCAGAAACACGATCTCAAGTACGCTCCAGGCAGGCATCTGAACGTGTACGACTCCGACTTCGGACCGTTCGGCGTCATGATCTGTGCGGACCGCCGCTGGCCTGAGACTGCCCGAACGCTCACCCTCGGCGGAGCGCGGGTGATCTTCAATCCGACCTACGGCATGCACGGGGACCTGAACCTCTGCATGATGCGGACCCGGTCCTATGAGAATGGGATCTTCATTGTGTTTACCCATCCTGGTCAGTCCCTCATCACCGGCCCGGAGGGGCAGATCGTCTGCAATGACACCGACGAGGCCAGGATACATACTATTACGGAAATTGATCTGTCTGACGCGCCGGCCAATCAGGGTGGACACATGGTAGACCGTCGGCCCGATGTCTACAGGCTTACGTAGCAGAACCGAGCGAAATGGCCGCAGGATCATGCCCATGCTGATCTGCGTCGGCACCGTCGGGCTCCCCTCACTCTTTGGGGGCGGTCGCTTTGGCCTCGCGCTTCTTTTGCTGGGCGGCTTTGATTATGTTCGTGATCTCGTAGCCCAAAGGCTTGCCCTGGTCGTACTTCTGGCGGGCGGAGAGGACGGCCTCCTCGACGCCG
>DATEYD010000301.1:0-40193 GCA_035583445.1 Minisyncoccota bacterium | reverse complement strand
TTCGCCGAGGACAACAACGGCGACTATCCCACGGACATCAACGACGTGACAGCATACCTGTCCGGCACGAGCCCCTTGGGCGCACTGGGCACGGAGGGGACCGATTGGGGCTACGCGGTGAACGCGACCACCAGTCGCTACCACCTCTGGGTCGAGCTGGAGAATGACGCAGCGGCGCTGGACAACGACGCTGACATCAATTCGGGTGCTGGATACGGAACCGGCAACCCGCAGGACGGCGCGGTTGAGACGTGCGCGGACGACGCCGCGACGGACTGCGTGTACGACCTGGGGAACTAGAAATGCGATCGGGAACGCCCCTCCTTCGGGAGGGGTGTTCGTCGTTTTCGGGTATACTGGAGGTATGGGTATTGAGGCTATTGGCGCGGTCGTCCTCGGGCTCCTCCTGGGCAGCTTCTTGAGTGTGCTCATCGAGCGCTGGCATACGAAGGACGGGATCATTGCTGGGCGGTCCCGATGTCCGCACTGCATGCACGCGCTCGCGTGGTACGACCTGGTTCCGTTGTTCTCGTGGCTTGTGCTGCGTGGACGATGCCGCTATTGCAAGGCTCCCATCCATTGGCGGTATCCGCTTATGGAGCTGGTCATGGCCGGGGTCTTGGGCGGATATGTCGCGCGGTGGGGGATCCCGTCGGGGTGGGAGGCCGTGGATATCGTCGTCCTCTTCGGGCTGGTCGCGCTCTTCTTCTTCGATATGCGGTGGATGCTCCTGCCCGATGTGTTCACGTATTCCCTTATCGGGCTGCTCCTGGTCCGCCTGATCGCGCATACGCCGAGCGCGTTCGTCGGATCGGTGGCGACGGCGGTATTCCTTGCGGCGTTGTTCATGCTGCTGTATCTCCTCACACGGGGCAGGGGGGTTGGCCTTGGCGACGTGAAATTCGCGCTCGTCATCGGTCTCCTTTTCCCATATCCCGCCGCGTTCATCGTCACAGTGGCGGCCATCTGGGCGGGCGCGATCGTCGGCGTCGCGCTCATGCTTCTGAAGCTCGCGACCCGCAGGACCCCGATGCCATTCGGTTCGTTCTGGGCTGCCGCCGCCCTGATCGCCATGCTCTGGCCTGAGCCGGTCGCCATCATTTCATCATGGCTGAGTGTCCAATGAAGCACTACCGCATCAACCGGAGCGCAGGATTCACGCTCATCGAGCTGATGGTGACGGCCGGTATCACCGTCATCATCACCGGGCTGTTGGTGGCGAACTTCTCGCGGGTTCGCGTCGATCTGAATCGCGCGACCATAGCCGTCACGGATGGCATCCGCGAGGCGCAATCGCTCGCGCTGACCGGTGCCACGGTTCGCGGGACGTCGACCTGCGGCTATGGTGTCCATTTTATGGAGAATGGATTCATCATCTTCTCCGAACCGAAATCCAGTGCCGGGGATTGCGCGGGTCAGAATCGCACGTATGACAGCACGGATACGACCGTCCGCTCGGCGTCGCTTGCCAATGCAACGCTCGAGATCGTGCTCCCTGCGGCTGACGTCTTCTTCGAGCCGCCCGATCCCACGACATACATCAACGGCGTGTATTCCGCTTCCGCGCGAACCTCCATCAGCGTTCGCCGCCGTGGCAGCGCCTGTAGGCAGAGTGAATCAACGCCGGACTGCCGGGTCATTCTGGTGACCGGAACGGGACGCGTTCAGCCGCTATGAGGTCGCACATACACCACAAGAACGGATTCACCCTCGTCGAAGCGCTGGTCGCGCTGACTATCCTCACGGTTGGGTTGGTGCCCGCGTTCATCCAAGCGCGGAACGCTCTGAATCTCTCCGGATCGATCCGCAATTCGCTCGTCGCTGCGCACCTGGCGCAGGAGGGCGCAGAGATCGCTCGTTCGATACGGGATGCGGACTGGTTTGCCGGACGGCCATTCGGGCAGTCGCTCGCGGACTGTGCGACGGGATGCGCTGTGCAGTGGGACTCGGAGCGGCCGGAATCGGGCATCGGCGCATCGAATACGCCGATACGGCATGATCCCGCGACCGGCCTGTTCCAATACGATCGCGGGGATGAACTGCGATTCAATCGCATTGTCACCGTGACCCCGGTGTCCGCGACCGAGCTTCAGGTGGATGTCCGGGTGGAATGGGATGAGACGTTTGGACCCAAGGAGTACACGATCGAGTACCACCTCTACGACTGGTTGCAATGATGAATAGGGAACGACAACGCGGCTTCTCTCTCATCGAGCTGCTCATGGCGGCGACCGTGTTCACCTTTGTGGCCGCGGGCGTTTCCGGTCTTTTTGTCGCCGCATTGAATCTCCAACGGCGCGCGGTGAGCATCCAGCGCATCGAGGAGAACGCCCTGTTCGTTCTCGAATCGATCGCTCGGGAGGTGCGCGTCAGCATCGTGACATCGGGCGACACGGACTGCATGCCCCCGGACCTCGCGTCGCGGGAGCTCGCGATCGAGCATCCGGTGAACGGCAGCATCCTCTACCGCTACGAGACGCTGGGCGGGATCGGCAGGATCACCCGCAATGGCGAGGCGCTCACGACCGAGGACGTGAATGTGACGGCATTCGCGTTCTGCGTATCCGGTGCTGGGCCGGATGATATGCAGACGCGCGTGACCATACCCTTGACGCTCGAATCGACCGATGGCCGGCAGGACACCCATGCGGCCACATCGCTCCAAACAACCGTTGTCTCGCGAGATCTTTCTGTTGATCTGACACAATGACCACCCATCGCACACAACAGGGGAGCATGCTCATCTACGCCATGCTGACGATGTCGGTCATGTTGGCGGTCGGCATCACACTCAATGCGCTCTTCATCAACAAGCTCAGGCTCTCGGCGGCCGCCCGCAACACCATCGTATCGCTCTATGCAGCGGACTCGGGCGCGGAGCTGTGCCTGTATGAATTCAGGACCGGCAGCGATGCGCCAGACATCGTCATGGCCAATGGCGCGACGGTCGAGATCTTCGATGTCGATTCTGGCGCGCCCGTGACCGACTGCTCCTCCGAGCTGACGGGGGATCCGGTACAGTTCCGGTCGGTGGGTGAATTCCGGAATTCAACGCGGGCATTGGAAATAAGCTTTTGACGTGGAACGATAGATTTATGGAGAAAGCAGCGGCGAAAGAACGCATCGATAAGCTTCGAACCCTGATCCGGAAATACCGGTACGAATACCACGTGCTCGACAAGCTTTCGATCTCGGAAGACGCCCTCGATTCGCTGAAGAAGGAACTCTTCGACCTCGAGCAGCAGTTTCCCGACCTCATCACCCCCGATTCACCGACCCAACGCGTGGCCGGCAAGCCGTTGGAAGGCTTTGCGAAAGTCCAACACCCGGGGCGGATGATCTCGCTCAACGACGCCTTCTCGGAGCAGGACCTCCAGGACTGGAAGGAGCGACTTGATGATGCGCTTGGCCGGCCATACCGCGGCGGTTTCTATTGCGACTTGAAAATGGACGGGCTTGCCATCGAGCTCAGGTATGAGAAGGGCATGCTCGTGCAGGCATCCACTCGTGGCGACGGCCTGACGGGGGAGGATGTGACGCAGAACGTGCGCACTGTCGAGGCGGTGCCGTTGCGGTTGCGGGATGAGGACCGCAATGTGCCCAACATGCTCCTGGTGCGCGGCGAGGTGTTCCTGACCAAGAGGGAATTCACGCGCATCAACAAGGCGCTGGCGAAAGAGGGAAAAAAGCTCCATGCCAACCCCCGCAACCTGGCGGCCGGGACCATCCGTCAACTGGATCCGAAGGTGACTGCCGGACGGAACCTCTCATTCTATGCTTACAGCATCGTCAGCCCCGACGGGACATACGGCAGCACCTTCGATACGCATGAGGATGAATACCGGGCGTTGCGCACGTGGGGCATCCCCACGAATCCGTACGGCACGGTCGTGCACAGCACCCAGGACGTGCTCGCATTCCATGCGGAATGGGAGCACAAGCGCGATGCGCTGGATTACGAATTCGATGGTGTGGTCATCTCGGCCAATGACAATGAGGCATACCGCCGTGCGGGGATCGTGGGCAAAGCGCCCCGCGGCGCCATCGCCTTCAAATTCGCGCCGCGTCAGGCGGAGACGGTCGTCGAGGACATCCAGGTGCAGGTCGGCCGTACCGGCGTGCTCACGCCGGTGGCGCACCTGAAACCGGTCCACATAGGCGGTACGACGGTGTCGCGTGCCACGCTGCATAACATGGACGAGATTGAGCGGTTGGGCGTGAAGATCGGCGACACGGTCATCGTCGGCCGCGCCGGCGACGTCATTCCCGACATCATCAAAGCGCTACCAGAACTCCGCCCGCGAGGGGCGAAGGCGTTCCACATGCCTAAGAAATGCCCGGTGTGCAGCACGCCGGTGCAAAAAGGGGAGGACGAGGTCGCATACCGATGTCCGAATCCCGATTGTCCGGCCAAAAAACGCCGCACCATCTATCACTTCGTGTCCCGCAACGCATTGGATATCGAAGGCGTCGGTCCGGAGACCATCGATGCGCTCATGGATGCGGGGTTGATGGGTGACGCGGCGGACCTGTTCGCGTTGACGACCGAGGATATCCAGAACCTCGAAGGGTTCGGCGAAGTTTCGGCAAAGAATCTCGTCGATGCCATACGCTCACGCACCGGGGTTTCACTCGCGCGGTTTCTCTATGGGCTGGGGATCTCCCACGTAGGAGAGGAGACGGCTCGGGCCCTTGCTGAGCACTTCCATACCCTGGATACGGTCGCCGAAGCTTCGGAGGAGCAACTCGCAACGGTGCCGGATGTGGGGCCGGTGGTGGCGAAGAGCATCGTCGAATGGTTCTCGAAACCGTACAACAAAAACCTCCTGAAGAAGTTCACCAAGGCAGGGCTTACCGTGCAGCGCGCCAAGGGGCTGTCAAAAGGCAAGCTTTCCGGGAAATCATTCGTGGTCACGGGGACGCTGGACGCCATGAGCCGCGAGGAAGCCGAAGAAAAGGTCCGCTCGTTAGGCGGCCACGCATCTGGAACGGTCACGAAAGAAACGGACTACGTGGTGGTCGGCGCGGAACCGGGATCGGTGAAGATGAAGGCAGCGAAGAAGTATGGCACCACACAGCTCAACGAGGACGAATTCCTCAAAATGCTACAATAGAGCTGGCGGCGATCCCAAGAATCCAAGGGCTAAGGGGTGCAACCCTTAGTGTGGTGGTCAAGTCCGCCCGCTGCCTCCGCCGCTCTTTTTCCTGGCTCGAGGGCCATCGTCCAAGCGGAAGGATCTCCAGAGGCGTTCGCCGAAGACGGAGGAATGGGAGTTCGAATCTCCCTGGCCCCACGTGCGGGCGTAGCTCAACCGTGCAGAGCGCGCGGATGATAGCCGCGAGGTTGCGGGTTCAACCCCCGCCGCCCGCACCACCCCGGCGTGTCCGGGGTGCTTCTTTTTTCGCGTCATTCGTGATATTTTCGCTCTATGCTCACCAAAGAACAGGTGAATCATATTGCGGTCCTCGCGCGCATCGAACTCGATGATGCGATGCGCGAACGGATGCGCAAAGACCTCTCGTCCATCCTCGACTACATCGACCAGCTTTCGCGTGTCGATACCGCTGGTGTGGACCCGCTCTACCAGGTGACCGGGCTGGAGAACCAGGCGCGGCCGGACGAATACCGCGGTGACTGGCCGATGGACGCGAAGCTCTCCGATCTGCTGGTCGGCCAGGCGCCGCATCGGCACGATCGTTTCGTGAAAGTAAAATCCGTCAAAGCGAAATGACCGACGCAGGATTCACCATCGCCTCGGCTCGTGCGGCATTCGATGCGGGGGAATTAACCCCGCAGCGGCTGTACGACTTCTACAAGAACCGTATCAAGCGGGAGGATGCGTTCAACGCATACCGGAACACGGATGAATTCGTCTTCATGCCTCCGCAGGGCAGGGAAGCGTCTCCGGTCGCCGGCATTCCATACGCGGCGAAGGACAACATGCTGGTGACCGGCACCGTCGCGACCGGCGGTTCGAAGATTCTTGAGACGTACCGCAGCGCGTACAACGCGACTGCCATCGCGAAGCTCAAAGCCGCCGGCGCGCAGCTGTTGGGCAAGACGAACATGGATGAGTTCGCGATGGGGAGCTCGGGAGAAAATTCGGCGTACGGCGTCGTCCGCAATCCGCGCGACCCGTCCCGCGTTCCCGGCGGATCATCGGCGGGATCGGCCGCGGCAGTCGCGGCTGATCTGTGCGTGTTCGCGCTCGGCTCGGATACCGGCGGTTCCATCCGTCAGCCGGCATCGCTGTGCGGGGTGGTCGGATTGAAGCCGACCTACGGCCGGGTATCCCGCCACGGCCTCATCGCCATGGCATCGTCGCTCGACCAGATCGGCCCGCTGACCAAGACCGTCAAGGATGCCGCATTGGTGCTTGCCGAGATCGCAGGACCGGACCATTTCGATGCGACGACCGTACCGCAGAGCGTCCCGAATTACGCGGACACTCTCGGGCAAGACGTCGCCGGGCTCCGGGTCGGCATCCCGAAGGAGTATTTCGGCGAGGGACTCGCCCCGGAAGTGCGCGACCGCGTGCAGGCGGCAATCGCGTCATTGCAACGCCAGGGCGCGCAGCTCGTGGACATCTCGCTGCCGCATTCCGAGTACGCCCTGGCCGTGTACTACATCGTCATGCCCTCCGAGGTATCGGCGAACCTCTCGCGGTTCGACGGCATCCGCTACGGGCATTCCACGCGGAGCGCGGATTCGCTCCTCGAGGTATACACCAAGAGCCGAGCCGAGGGGTTCGGTCCGGAGCCGACGCGCCGCATCATGCTGGGCGCCTATGCGCTCTCTGCCGGATATTTCGATGCCTACTACCTCAAGGCCCAACGCGTCCGCGCTCTCATTCGTCAGGATTTCGATCACGCATTCAAGCGGTGTGACATCATCGCCGGGCCGACCTCGCCGACGGTCGCCTTCACGCTCGGCGAAAAATCCGACGATCCGCTCGCGATGTACCTCTCGGACATCTACACGGTGCCGGTGAATCTTGCCGGTGTGCCGGCGATCTCGGTGCCCGCAGGTGTCGGGGCGCAATCCGGCTTGCCCGTCGGCGTGCAGCTCATCGGTCCTCCGTGGGGCGAGGCTCGCGTATTAAACGCCGCGTGGCATATTGAACACGAACTGAGCGCCTGACCATGGAACTCATCGAACGAACCAACGTCTTCATCGCAACGGTCATCCGCGTCCTCATCGACGGGACGATCGAGCGTTGGCTGCAGGACGGGGCAGCGTCGGTCTCACGCTTCTGGAGCACGGACCCGACCGTCGCCAACGGTCTTGAGCTCGCGCAATTGTTCGCGGCGTTCCTCTCTGCGATCTTCGTATTCTTCATCGTCGTCGGACACCTTCGCCGCAAGGCTGCGCTCATGGTCCCTGCTGGTCCGGCAGGGGAGAGCGCCGTCCCGACGGAAGCCATCGGACCCTTGCGGGAGCGATGGAATGAAGTGCTCGGCCATCTTGATGCCGCGCAGGAGGCGCAATGGAAGGTCGCGGTCATGGAGGCGGACAAGCTCGTGGACGACGCCATGGCCCGTACCGGCTTCGCAGGCGAGACGTTCGGCGACCGATTGACGAACATCGAACCGGGGATGCTCGTGTCGCTGGATGGGCTGTGGTGGGCGCATAAAATTCGAAATCGGGTCGCCCATGAAATGGACTACTTCCTCCGCTATACGGATGCCCGGCAAGCGATCGGGTACTACCAACAGGCGCTGGAAGAACTCCAACTCCTCTGATGATTGCCATCCGCAGCGCATCCATCCTTGGCAAAGCGCTCGTCGCCACGGCCGTGGTGGTCTGTTCCGTGGTGCTCTCGGGAAGCGTGTACGCGTGGTACCTCGGTGACCGCATCGCACCGAACACCTGGATCGGCGAGATCCCGGTCGGCGGGATGACCCGTGAGGACGCAGCGAACCGCGTCCAGGAGACGCTCGACACGCTCATGGCCAACGGCGTCCGCGTTTCCATCAACGGCTTCTCCGAGGTCATTCGCCCGGAGAACATCGGATTCGACCTGAATATCGGGGAGACCGTCGAGCGCGCGTTCGCCCGTGGGCATACCGGCGGATGGCTCTACCGATCGGTCCAGCGGGTCCTGGCGCTCGCGAACCGCGCCCAAGTCGATGCCGCGGTACGCACTGATCCTACGGCGCTGGAGAACGAGCTTTCCGACATTGCGATCCTCACGACCAGCCCGCGCCTGGATATCCGCCTGCACGTCAGCGGGACCGTCGTGACGCTCCTGACGGACGTTCGTCCGGGTCGCACGATCGATTTTATCGCTGCGGCATCGGCGGTAAACAATGCTCTGCGGCAATTGAATGTCCATTCACTCACGCTCGCGCTGAAGGAGGATCTGCCACGAGCGAACCCAGCGACCGCACCTGAGGCGCTCGCGGCTGCCCGTCGCATGATGGCACGCGGCCTGACGCTGCAGTACGAGGATGCGTACTTCACGATCAATCGCGACCGCATCGGATCGTGGATCGTCAATGAATACAAGAATGACCAATTGGTTGCCGGTTTGGACCAGGTGAAGATCGCGCAGTATGTCGCCGACATCGCGACGCGCCTCTATACGGCCCCCGAGCCGCCGCGCATCAGCACCGAGAATGGCAGGATCGTCGGCTTCACGCCGGCGACCGTGGGCCGTGCTGTGTCGGAAGACGAGCTCATCGCGCTCATCACCATCACGCTCGATGCACGCGCTGCGGAGGGGTCGAGCAAGGATCTCATCGCGATTCCCATGAAGACGACGAAGATCGCGCTGACCGGCCTGGATGCCGAGGCGGGCATCACCGAGCTGATCGGCACGGCGACCACGCCGTTCACGGGTTCACCGAAGAACCGCATTTCGAACATCAAGAACGGCGTCCGCTTCCTCTCGGGGACCGTCGTGAAGCCCGGGGAGGAATTCTCGACTCTCGGGACGTTGGGCACGATCGACAACACCACGGGGTACCTGCCCGAGCTGGTCATCAAAGGGGATCGAACCATCCCCGAATATGGCGGGGGACTCTGTCAGGTCTCGACCACGCTGTTCCGTGCCGCGCTCGATGCGGGAATGCCGATCACCGCGCGACGCAACCATAGCTACCGCGTGTCGTACTACGAGAAGGACGGCGATGGACATTACATCGGGCCCGGCTTGGATGCCACGATCTACGAGCCCGACCTCGATTTCCGGTTCCGGAACGACACTGCGAATTCCGTCCTCATCATCGGCTATGTGATCGGGGACAAGCTCACGTTCGAGTTCTACGGCACCAGCGATGGTCGGACGTCGAAGATCATCGGGCCCAAACTGTTGTCGGAGACCGCATCGGGAGACCCGATCTACGTCGAGACGACCGAAATCCCGGTGGGGACCACGAAGCAGATCGAGACGGCGCATCCCGGCGGCCATGCGACGGCGACCTACATGATCACGTATTCCGACGGCGAGGTGAGCACGCAAGTCTTCGAGTCGTGGTACCGGCGGTGGCCGGCGCAGTATCTCATCGGCGTTTCCCAGTTGTCGAGCCCGACGCCGGAACCGTCACCGACGACGACGCCGGCTCCATAACGCGTGCATATCCTAAAAGGCTGTTTTCCGGAGCTTGACTTCCCATTTTGTAAGTGATATGACACACGCGTAGCTTTTGCACTCTGACAACGGCGCGTCCATGGCCCAAGCAATCCTGCACGGGCAAGGGACAAGCCAACAAAGAAAGAGGCCATCATGGCCAAGAACCGCAGTGCGGAGGAGATCAAGCTCATCGAGAGTGGCTGGGGCGTGCTGGCTGGGTTCAACCACCTTCTCATCACGCTCGCCGCCACGTCAGGGCTTCCACCGGGTACGCTGTACCGCCTCGGGACACCCGAAGGCCAAGAGACGCTCCTGGCGGCGACCAAGGCGTTCCTGGCCGAGGTGGCCAAGACGGTCGTTCCTGTCTGGCGCACCGTCACCTCCGGCCCGACCCGCGAGCAGTTGGTCGCGGGGGCTCGGGCCAAGGGACGAACCATCAGTGGTTGGGCCAGCCAGCTCATCGCCAAGGTGAGCATCACCACGGGCGCGACCTATCACCTGGTCGTCATCAGGGGCGAGGAGTTCGCGACCGATGCCGAACGCACGTTCGCCAACATCCGCGCCATGGCCAAGACCCGTGGCTACCTCAACCCGCCCGCCGAGATCGCGCTTTTCTTGGTGCAGTTCAGCCAGAAAGAGCTGGGCTATCGCTACCTGGTGGTCATGCACGACCCCATTCTCGATTCCGACGATGTCCCGGTTGTGCTGGGAGTGAGCCGGCATGTCGGCGGCAACGAGTGGGTGCGCGCGTGGGGCGCCTACCCGGCGGACCAGTTCGGCCGCGAGAGTGCCTTCGTCTTCCTCGCTCCGCAAGGGATGACGGCTTAGGCGCTCGCGCCTGAGGACTGGCCCTGTCCGTTTCGGACCTGGTCTTTCCTCGAGCCCTGGCAGGGACTCCTGCCAGGGCTTTTTGTTTGATATGCTGTGTATGGAACAGGGTGAGAACGCGTACAGTCACGGCTGTAAGCCGCCCCGCCAGCCCATCTGTGGCCAGAGCGGTGCCGATCATGATTGCGCGTCGGTGCGCCGCAGACGGAGCTCAAAACAAACAACACCCTTGGTGCGGCGTTCCGGGGCATTACGAGACGGCATGCAACAAGATACATGGACCGTTGAAAAACAGCGGGTTTTCGCATATCGTGAAGAACATGCATGATCTCAAGGAGCGCGAGGAGCGGGTGCTGAAGTTCTGGGACGAGAATCGCGTCTTCGAGCGCTCCATGAAGCAACGGCTGGGCAAAGAGCCTTTTGTGTTCTTCGAGGGGCCTCCCACGGCGAACGGCAGTCCGGGCATCCACCACTTCATGGGCCGCGTGTTCAAGGACCTCTTCTGCCGCTACCAGACCATGAAAGGACGATACGTCCTCCGAAAGGGGGGATGGGACACGCACGGCCTTCCCGTGGAGCTCCAGGTGGAGAAAGAGCTGGGGTTCACCAATAAGAAGGACATCGAACGCTATGGCGTCGCGGCATACAACAAGAAATGCCGTGAGTCGGTATGGAAATACAGGACAGAATGGGAGCGCTTCACGAAGCGCATCGGCTTCTGGCTGGACCTGGGCGATCCCTACGTCACCTACGAGACGCCCTACATCGAGTCCCTCTGGAACATCATTTCCCGTATCGCGAAAAAGGATCTTCTGTATCAGGCGCATCGCGTCGTGCCGTTCTGCACGCGCTGCGGCACGCCCCTGTCGAGCCATGAGGTGAACCTCGGATACAAGAAGATCACCGAGAACTCGGTGTACCTGAAGTTTCGCGTCACGAAGACGCCTCGGGGGCTCGACCTGCCGGACAACACCTTCATCCTTGCGTGGACGACGACGCCATGGACGTTGCCGGGGAACGTCGCGCTCGCGGTGGGTCCCGGCGTGCGATACGTGCTGGTGCCCAAGGACGGAGTCCACTACATCCTTGCGGAGGACTTGGCGCACAAACTCCTGGGGGCGCCGCTTGCCATCGAGCGCACCCTCACCGGCGCCGATCTGGTCGGCATCGCCTACGAACCGCTCTTCGCGGTGCGTGCCCTGAAGAAGCCCAGATCGTATCAGGTATATCCGGCGGATTTCGTCACGACCACCGATGGCACCGGTGTGGTGCATACGGCGGTGATGTATGGCGAGGATGACTACCGGCTCGGCGATGCAATCGGGTTGGTGAAGAAACACACCGTGACCGAACGGGGGACGTTCATCGGCGTCTCGAAAGAATTGGACGGCCGCTACGTGAAAGATGCACAGACCGAACAACTCATCCTCACGCATCTACAGGAAAAGGGGTTCCTGCTCACGCAGGTGCCGTACGAACACGACTATCCGTTCTGTTGGCGCTGCGACACGCCGCTCCTGTATTACGCCAAGGACTCCTGGTTCGTGCGGATGTCGGCAGTCAACAAGGAGATCCTGGCGAACAACGATACGATCAACTGGGTGCCCTCCCATCTGCGGGACGGCCGATTCGGCCAATGGCTCAAAGAAGCGAAGGACTGGGGGTTCTCCCGTGAGCGATACTGGGGAACGCCGCTACCGGTCTGGATGGCGCGCGATCGCCACGACAAGCCGACGGGCGAACCGCTGGTCATTTCGTCGATGGAGGACCTCGATACGTATCGAGCCGACAAGCCGGCCACGTTCTGGGTGATGCGGCACGGAGAATCGGAAAGCAACGTGAAGCATCTCATCGACGCTGGAGAGGAAGCGCTCAGTCTGACCGCGAAAGGGGAGGAGCAGGCGATGCAAGCGGCACGTGATCTGAAGGCGAAGCTCGTTCGTTCGAAGATCCGCATCACAGCGGTCGTCAGTTCGCCGGTGCTGCGCACGAAGCAGACCGCGAATATTGCAGCCAAGGAGCTCGGCGTCCCGCACGTATCGGTCAACAAGGAGCTGCGCGAGATTGAGTTGGGCCCGGCGCTCCGCGATTGCCATGACACCGCATACCACACGCAGTATCCGACCTACGAATCGAAGTTCACCCAACGCCCGCCTGGCGGGGAGTTGCTTACCGATCTGCGCGAGCGCATGTGGCACGCCCTCCAAGAGCTCAATACGAAATATGCGGGCAAACACGTCCTATTGGTCGGTCATGAATATCCCATCTGGATGCTCGTGGACGCGGCGAACGGGTGGAGCATGCGGCAGTCCATCGCCGAGAAGGAACGCCGCGGTAAGGATTTCGTGACGTTCGCGCAGGTAGAGCAGGTCGTCGTGCGTAACCTGCCGCGCGACGAGCACGGTGTGGTGGATCTGCACCGGCCGTATGTGGACGAGGTCGTTCTGAAGCGCCCGAATTCGCGCACGCCGCTGTACCGCGTGCCCGATCTTGTGGATGTGTGGTTCGACTCCGGGTCCATGCCGTTCGCGCAGTGGCACTGGCCGTTCGAGAACGAGGATGTCTCCAAAGTGCAGTTTCCGGCCGACTTCATCGCCGAGGGGATCGACCAGACCCGCGGCTGGTTCTACACGCTGCTGGCGGTCAGCACGCTCCTCGGGAAGGGAGCGCCGTTCCGGAACGTGCTCTCGCTGGAGCTTGTGCTCGACGAGAAGGGGCAGAAGATGTCCAAGTCCCGCGGCAACATCGTGAAGCCCGACGACGTGATCGACGCGGTCGGGGCGGACGCTGCCCGATGGTATTTCTATGCCGTCAACAAACCCGACGATCCGAAACTGTTCAGCCTGAAGGAGGCTCGTGAACGCCTGACCGGGTTCATGATGACGCTCGAGAACTGCGTACGCTTCTGGGAATTGTACAAGGACGATCCGGCCGCGCGCTCGTTCAGCCACGGCAACATGCCTACGCACCGCCTGGACGTCTGGCTACTCTCGCGCCTGCACCGGGTCATGAAAGAAGTGACGGACCGGTTGGACGAATACGATCCTACCGGCGCTGCTCGCGCGCTCGAACAGTTCGTCGTCGATGATCTGTCGCAGTGGTGGCTGCGCCGGAGCCGCAAACGTACGAGCGCGCTCGGCGTGCTTCGCCACGTCCTCCTCGAAGTCGGAAAACTTGTCGCACCGTTCGTACCGTTCGCCGCGGAGGACCACCACCAACGCCTGCATGCGGGCACGGCGCCGGGGACCCTGTCCGTGCATATGCACGATTGGCCGCGAGCAGATGCAAAACAGATCGACGAGGAGCTCGAGGAACACATGGCGAAAGTGCGTGAATGGGTGAGCGCCGGTCTGGCCATTCGCAAGCAGGAGGGCGTCCGGGTACGCCAGCCCCTCGCATCCGCGACCGTGCCTGGCCCGGAGCTCGAACCCGATCTCGCGAACCTGCTGCGGGAGGAACTGAACGTCAAAGAAGTGCGCTATGCCGCGGGTCAGCCGGTAGGGCTCGACCCGAACATCTCACCCGCGCTCAGGCGGGAAGGATGGGTGCGCGAGTTGATGCGCGCCGTCCAAGATATGCGCAAAGAGGCGGGACTGAAAGTCGGTCAGCAGGCATTCTGTCAGTGGCATACCGACCACGCGGAACTTGCCGAAGCGCTGGAAGCGGCGGGCGATGACTTCAAGCGGGAGACGACGCTCGAACAGTTCCTCCGCCGACCGGATGACGATCAGACGAGCTACACCGTCGAGAAGAACATCGAACTCCAGCCCGACACGAACGTGTGGGTAGGGCTGCGAATGTAAGAAGAGGCGCCCATTCGGTGAACGGGCGCCGGAGCTCAGTACATGCCGGACACGGGAGGCTTTTCGAGTAGGCCGTCCGGTCGGAGCTTTGACGGGGGCAGGGGACCGAATCGATGCTCGAGGTAGTCCTGGAACATCGCCTGCATGATCGCTCCCTGGAAGATACCGCGGAGGCCCTGGAATGCCGAGCGTTGCATTTCGTCTCCGGGCATTTCGAGGCAGGCTTCGACCGCGACCATCATCTCGGTGATCGCCCGACCCGCCTCCGCGCTTGCCCGTGGGCCGTCGGTTTGGACCAGGTAGACGGCGACGATCTTCCCCTGAGGGGAGCGCCAGACGTGGATTGTATCCGCGTTCGCCCCGATCCGGTCGGCAGTGAGCGAGATGCCGGCACTGGCCAGCGCGATCGTCAGGATGGAGCCGACGAAGCACCCGAACAGGATGGCGAACAGATAGCTCAAGAACGATCGGAACCGCATGGGCCACCTCCGATTCGTTCCTGTATATCACGGGTCGTGGGGATATGGTAGGGTGCGGATGCACTTTCAGGAGAATAGCCATGGCGATGGAGCAAGCTCCTCGTCGGGAGCGACACTACAGACGTATGGTGTGGGTGAATCCCACCACCGAGAGTCTTCGGGAGCAGGAGTGCCTGTGCTTCAACTGCAACCGGATGAGGCCGGGCGCTGCTAACCACTGTCCCATCGCGACCGCGTTCTACGGCGTCTGCCGCCTCACCGCGACCGCGTTCGCGATGACCCGCTGCCCCAAGTTCGAGTTCAAGAGACGGTGAACCAAGCCCTCGCACGTGCGGGGGCGCCTTTTCGGAGTATGCTATCCTTGCGATATGACGCAGACCGCGGTATTCGGAGGTGGGTGCTTCTGGTGCACCGAGGCGGTGTTCCGCCGTCTCAGGGGCGTGCTCGACGTCCAGCCGGGCTACGCCGGGGGACACGTCGAGCATCCGACCTATGAGGAGGTTTCCAGTGGGACGACCGGGCATGTGGAGGTCATCCGATTCGAGTTCGATCCCGCGCAGATCGGGTATGACGATCTGTTGAACGTGTTCTTCGCGACGCACGACCCGACGGCGGCCGATCGGCAGGGCAACGACATCGGTCCGCAGTATCGTTCGGTGATCTTCTATGCCGATGACGGACAACGGGATGCCGCACGTGAGTTCATCGAACGGCTCAACCGTTCGGGTGAGCACGGCGCGCCCATCGTGACCACCATGCAGCCGCTGGATCGGTTCTGGCCCGCGGAGGACTACCACAAGAAATACTACGAGACCCACCGCGACGAGCCGTACTGCCAGACCGTCATCAATCCGAAGCTCGAGAAGGTCCAACGAAAATTCCATCAACTCTTAACAGAATCAAACATATGAAGCGCACCATTCTTCTCGTGGTCGTTCTGGCGGTCGCGGTGTGGGTTGGTATGCAGTGGCTCCCATCGGAGCCGACAGCGACGGCGACGCCTTTGGCCGACGACATGGTCCAACTCGATGAACCGCTGCCCGGGGCGGTGGTGAGTTCACCGATGACCGTCCGTGGTCGTGCGCGGGGGAACTGGTTCTTCGAAGCGAGCTTCCCGGTGGTCCTGACCGATTGGGACGGCCGCATTTTGGCGGCCGTGCCTGCCCAGGCGCAAGGGGAGTGGATGACCACCGATTGGGTGCCGTTCGAGGTGGTCGTCGTATTCGAGGCCGACACATCTGTCTCCAGTCGTGGCGCGCTCATCCTGAAGAAGGATAACCCCTCCGGATTGCCAGAGAACGACGACTCGCGGGAAATCACCGTCTTCTTCAAATGACCGAAGCGGTCGTGATCCGCACCCTGCCGCTGCGCGAATACGACCGTTTGGCCGTCCTCTATAGCCGCGACCTCGGACGTACCGCTGCGATCGCCAGGGGGGCGCTGCGGCCGACCAGCCGCCAGGGCATCGCCCTCGACGACGGGAACCTCATCCGCTGCCACCTCGTGCCGGGACGGACCGGCATTGCGCTCATGACCGGCGCGCAGGCGCAGCGATCATGGGCGAACTGCAAGCGCGTTCCCCTAGCGTGGGCAATCGCCTCGTTCTTCCTCGAGGTGGTCGATGCGGTCGTGTACGACGGGCAGCCTGATGAGGCGCTCTGGGATACGTTGACGAGTATCTTGGCAGACCTCGACGCGGGGAGCGACGAACCGCTCGCCACCCTTCGTCGCGGCCAGGTGCAGCTGCTGGAGGTCCTCGGCTACGGCGCCCGACCGTTCCCGGCCGCCGTCGCTGCCCGCTCTCCATTGGACGATCAGTTCGAATGGATCGCCCAACGCCAACTGGACTCGATCGGTCTCATGTACCAGGTGGCGGCAAGCCGTCGGTGATGGTATGATCAGCGTTGATGCCCGCGGATTTCGACATTTCGCCGGTCATTGAGCATGTTCCCAGCGCTCCACCGGCGCAGCACCCTTCGCCCCCGCCGACGGCCCCCCCGTCGATGCCTCCCGGGGCGCCCGGTGCGCATCCACTCATGCCCCGACGCGCCCGATCCAATCGACTTCTTCGTTGGTTGATTCTCGCTGCGGCGGGATTGTTCGTTGTGGCGATCGGGTCGCTCTTCTGGGGCGGCAGCTCGTTCTCGACCCAGAACGTCATCCTCGAGATCAGCGCCCCGGATCGCGCGACGTCGGGCGATGAAGTGACGTATGTCATCACGTACAGGAATGGCACGGGCGTCGCATTGACCGATCTCAGCTTCCGCTTCTTCTATCCTGAGGATTCCATCGTCCTGAGGGACGGGGAACCCACGACGCCCGATAGTGAAGGGTTCACCGTCGAACGGCTCGAACCGGGCGAAGAGGGGACCAAGGAGATCACCGTATTCGTGGTAGGTGACAAGGGCGCCATCCAGACCGCGAAGCTGAACCTCATTTTCAAAGCGGGGACGATCCGTTCGTCATTCGAGAAGGAAGTGACCGCCGCGACCACCATCACCGATCTGCCGGTCGTGCTGACGTTGGTAGCGCCGCCGAGTGCGACCTCGGGCGCGATGATCCAGTACATCCTGGATATGCGGAACGAGACGGATGCGGACCTGTCCGACCTGCGGCTCGAGTTCCAGTACCCGGACGGGTTCAAGCCTACCCAGTACCGTCCGCAGCCTGATGAGGGGTCCACCATCTGGAACATTGAGACTCTTGAGGCGGGGGACGGTCAACGCATCACCGTGACCGGGACCCTCGATGGCGCTGAGCGGGACGTGAAGACCGCCGTTGCCGTTCTGAAGCGCAACCTCAACGGCACGTACGTGGACTACGTGCGTACCGATGCGCTGACCACCATCTCCAGTCCGCTCTTGTCCGTGTCCGTCGCGCCGCGTGACGGGTCCAATTACACGTCCTTTCCCGGCGACAAACTCAACTACATCGTCGCGTATCGCAACGACTCTCGGTACACATTCTCCGGGTTGCGACTCACCGTTCTCCTCGAAGGCGAGATGTATGACCTGAGCCGTGTGGAGGTATCGAACGGGTATTTCAATGAAGCAGCACATACGGTCGTGTTCGATGCGTCCGGCGTACCGGATCTCGCACAGCTGTCGCCGGGCCGCTCGGGACAGGTCGCGTTCGCGGTGCCGCTGAAACCCGGCCTTTCGGGAGCGTCCGGCACGCAGGCGTTCTTCGTCAAAGCAACGGCGGAGCTTTCGACGTCAAATATTCCCTCGGGACTTTCCGCCGAAGATGCAATAGCAGGAGGCTCGGTCATTACCCGCATCACAAGCCAACCGGCGCTTATGCAGTCGGTCTTGTATGACAACGGCATGGGGAGCGGACCGCTTCCGCCCAAGGTCGGGCAGGAAACCAGCCTGACGTTCCGTTGGCAGATCTCCAATCCGGGCAACGAGGTGCGCAATACCGTCGTAACCGCGACGCTGGCACCCGGCGTCAGCTGGAAGGGGAATGCGGTCGCGGTGCAGGGCGGATCCGCCCCGACGTACGATGCGGGCAGTCGCACGGTGACCTGGAACATCGGGACGCTCCCGTTCGGCGTCGGCAACGGGACACCCCGGTACGAAGCGACGTTCCAAATCTCCATCCAGCCGTCGAGCAGCCAGGTAGGGGATGCGGCGAACTTGACGAACGCATCGACATTGGTAGGCACCGATGGCTTCACGGGAGGCGAGGTACGGGTCCCGCTGGGCGGCCTGACGACCGAGAACATCGAAGGGCACGACAACGAGGGACGCGTCGTGCAATAGGCAGGTGGCATGGAGCGGTGGTACCATAGGGCTACGGCAATGGTGCCGCAACTCTTTTTGGAGATATGCGATGGAGATGAAGGAGACGTTGGAGGGGCTCGGCGAGGAGCTGGACAAGCTCGAGCGGCGCAAGCACTTCCTTGCCGAGGCCCGCGAGAAGCTGGCTCGTGAGCGACGCGAGCTGCAGCCGGTCAAGGACTTCGTGGCTGCGCGCGAAGTCTACTTCGGCCAGGAGCAGACGAGCCTGGACGGGGAAGGCGACGAGATCGCGGACGCGCTCAAGTACCTGCGTCGGGAGATCACTGTAGCTCGGAAAGGCGCCGACCGTGACCTCAAGTACGCCCAACGCGAGGCCCTCGCTCAGCGCAAGGAGATGCTCGGCGAGCTGCGCACCGTGGAGGACGCCATCGACGACCTCGAGAACGAGAACGACGAGAACGAGTAGGTCGACGGAGGGCGTGGCCTCGTCCTGCGGGGGACGGGGCCTTTTTCATACTGGAAAGATGCGTGCGGTTCGGCTATGATGGTTCCGATATGGCGGCCGAACAGGATCTCATGGAGAAGGTCGTCGCGCTGTGCAAGCGGCGCGGTTTCGTCTACCCCGGGTCGGAAATCTACGGCGGTCTCGCCAACTCATGGGACTACGGGCCGCTGGGCACCGAGCTGAAGAACAACATTCGCGATTGGTGGTGGAAACGGTTCGTCCAATCGCGCGACGACATGGTCGGTCTCGATGCTGCCATCATCATGAACCCGAAGGTCTGGGAGGCGTCCGGTCATGTCGCCGGCTTCTCGGACCCGCTTGTGGAGTGCAAGAACTGCCACCAACGATTCCGGGCGGACCAGATTGACCGGGAAGCACCCTGTCCGAGCTGCGGCAAGAAGGGCACCTTTACCGAACCGAAGCAGTTCAACCTGATGTTCCAGACCTCGATCGGTAGTGTGGAGGGGGACAAGAACCGCGTCTACCTGCGCGGCGAGATCGCGCAGGCGATGTTCGTCAATTTCAAGAACGTCCTGAACACGACCCGGAGCCGGCTGCCGTTCGGCATCGCATCGATCGGCAAGGCGTTCCGCAACGAAATTACCCCGGGCAATTTCATCTTCCGCACCCTCGAGTTCGACCTTATGGAATTCGAGTATTTCATCCGTGCGGCCGATTGGGAGAAGACCTTCGAATACTGGCTCGGCGAACAGAAGGCGTGGCTCGCCGAACTTGGGTTTGATCCCGCGCACCTTCGCGTACGCGAGCACGAGAAGGAGGAGCTGTCCCACTACTCGAAGCGTACCGCAGATATCGAATACCAGACGCCGTTCGGATGGAAGGAATTATTCGGCCTTGCATACCGCACCGACTACGATCTCCGTAACCACACAGAGAAAAGCGGTGTCGATCTGCAGTACACCGATCCGGACACGAACGAGAAATTCATTCCGCATGTGGTCGAACCGACGTTCGGTCTGACCCGGCTCCTGCTCATGGTTCTCCTCGAGGCATACCAGGAGGAAGGGGGGGGAGACGAACGTCGGGTGGTCCTCAGGCTCAAACCGGCACTAGCCCCATTCAAGGCGGCGGTCTTTCCGCTCCTGAAGAACAAGGAGGATCTGGTCGGCAAGGCCCGCGGAATCTATGACGCGCTCCGCCGCGACTTCTCGGTTGCATGGGATGACCGCGGAAACATCGGCAAGCGGTACCTGGCACAGGATGAGATCGGGACGCCCGTGTGTATCACCGTGGATTTCCAGACACTCGAAGACGATACGGTCACGGTCCGTGACCGGGACACCAAGGAACAGGAACGCGTGGCGATCGCGGATCTCCCGCGGCACATCATGGCATTATAGGGGAAATTGACTAGACGATAGTTCTGTGCTATAAATAGTAGCGCTCTTTTGTATTGGGCGGGAGGTCTCTATGCGACGTCGCGAGGCGTTGGTCGGCATCGGAACACTCGGTGCCGCCACGTTCGCTGGCTGCACCCATGGTCGTTCGGACATCACCGGACCCTCATCGGAGCCGCAGCCGGTCACCGTCCTCTCAGGGAGAACCGAGATGCCGGTGCCGTCGCTCGGAGGTCAGACCGCTCGTCTTGGGGAGTCGCTGTACCTTCAAGCACCGGGATTCTTCACGCTGAATACGGCATTCGTCGGTACGTCGGTCCTGTTGTGGCCGGCGGACGACGGGTTCCTGTCCTCGCACCACACCCGATCGGTCGTCTACAACGGCGCCGATCCCGGAAGGCTGTACCGGTTGCCCCCGTCGGTGGTGGCGGTCTCGCTGCACCCGGACGAGGGGATCCGCGCGATCTCCTGGGCGATGGATGCCGTGCAGAAGGCGGCAGAAACGCTGGCCACATCGCATGCGGCGCTGGAGTTCGACATCGATGGCGCGGGGTTCCTGATCGCGCTGCAGGTCAATCTCGCGGATCCAGGGTTCGCGAATAACCCAGGCGCTGCGGGGCTTGCATACACGAAATCAGGGGACGACGGCGTGATCACGGGGGCACGGATCGTATTCCGTACCCTGCAGCTGGCCGGCTTCTGGTACACGGCGGAGAACTTCAGGTGCGCGGTCGTACACGAAGTGCTCCACGCGACAGGACTCCAGCATTCGACACCCGAGGATCCGCCCGGCATCATGGCGGGGACCGCGGTCTCGTATCAGTTCAGCGCCCCGACCGAGCGAGAACGGCTCATCATGAAGATGCAGTACGAACGCCTGCCGGGAACGAAACTGGCCGGCATGGTCGAGAGCGATCCCGGCGTGTCGGCGAAGTCGTCCAAGGCCGAGTGGCATCTGGTCTGCGCCCGGTAGCCGGATGGGCCGCGAGGAAGAATCTCGCGGCCCGTTTTCTTTTCTGCTACCATGCTGCCATGACCGCACCCGTCGTACGTGTCCTGAAGAAGAAAAGCTATCTCGCCATGGTCCGCAACGCGGCGAAGGGCGAGAACCACATGTTCCGCACCCTCATCGCGGATGTTGATGGCACCGAGCAGGACATCAACAAAGATGGGGCGCTCGCGTGCGCGTTCTTCGCATCGGCGGTGCTCTACATCAACAAGCTCATCCGTGACATGCATGCCGGCGTGCCCGGTCTCGAGCGGGATCTGGCGGCCAGCGGGTGGACGCAGATCGACGAGCCACGCGAGGGCACGGTCCTCGTCTGGGAACCGCGTGCCGCGAGTTTCGTTCCGGGAATGGGGGAGCAGCATGCGCACCTGGGATTCTACATCGGCGATAACCGGGCGGTTAGCAACGGCTCGAACTCGACGCTCATGCCCGAGGAGCACGACTGGACTTACGATGGCACACGGAAGGTCATCCGTATCTGGTGGCACCCCGATCTGGAGGCGTGAGTTGATTTGGTGTCGAAAATCGGGTATACTCTTATGGCTTTTTTGCGGTGGTAGCTCAGTTGGTTAGAGCGCCGCCCTGTCACGGCGGAGGTCGCGGGTTCAACTCCCGTCCACCGCGCCGCAAGGCAGAAGGCCCCCTCGCGGGGGCTTTTTGCTGTCTCCGGTGGGCCGACACCATGTATAATCAAGGTATGCGCATCAAGCCCTGGGTTGTCACCCTTGCCGCCGCGGTCACTGCCGCCGCGGCCGTTGCGGTCGTGGTCACTTCGACGGATCCTGCTGAAGCGGACCCACAGCAGTTCATCCTCGTATGGACCTCGCTTGCCGCGAGCCTCTGGGCAGCGCTGGTGACCTTGTTCCTCTGGGGGAGGATGAACCTCACGCAGGCGGTCTGGATTGGCGCGCTCTGGACGTTGAGTATGTTCTGCCTGTTCATCCTGACGCGCGCAGGGATCAATGACCGTCGTTTGCTGGGGGGCATCCTTTTCGTTACACTTTTCCTATCATTCGTGATATGGCGGCACTTTCGGCATGGACGAACTTGAACGCATCAAAGAGCTGGCGCTGAAGGACCTGGAGAACCTCCGGGACCTTGCCGTGCTCGAGGCGAAGCGCGTCCAGCACCTCGGTCGTAGCTCCGCGTTGTCGCGATACCTGCGGACCCTGAAGGATCGGAGCGAGGACGAGCGGCGCGAATTCGGGCAGATTGCCAACAAGCTACGAAGCGAGCTCGAGGAGCGCTATGCCGTAGCACGGGATTCGCTCATGGATACCGCCGAGGAGATGACAGCGCGATTGGACGTCACTGCCCCCGGACGCCAGGTACGTCGAGGTCACCTGCATCCGCTGACGCGCGCGCAGGAGGACGTCAACGCGATCTTCGCGGCGATGGGGTTCCGGATCGTCGAAGGACCCGAGGTGGAGAGCGACTTCACGAATTTCGTTGCGTTGAACTTTCCTCCCGATCACCCGGCGCGCAGCATGCAGGACACCTTCTGGCTGAAGGGGATGGAGCAGCTGATGCGCACGCACACCAGTACCATGCAGGTGCGCTTCATGCAGGCGCATCAACCGCCGCTGCGCATTGTCGTTCCGGGGCGGGTGTACCGCAACGAGGCAACCGATGCGACCCACGAATTCCAATTCCACCAAGTCGAGGGGCTCATGGTCGCACGAAAGGGCGAACATGCGCCGTCGCTCGCGAATCTGAAGGGCGTTATGGAATATTTCTTCCGGCGCTACTTCGACGACCCGTCACTGCATGTGCGGTTCAACGCATCCTATTTCCCATTCGTCGAACCGGGCGTGGAGGTCTACATCAAGGGAACCAGGGGGAAATTGGCCGGCCGCTGGCTGGAGGTCGCCGGTGCCGGGATGGTGCACCAGAACGTCTTCGAGAACGTCGGGTATGCCCGTGGCGAAATGCAGGGGTTCGCGTTCGGAGCAGCGCTCGAGCGTCTGGTCATGCTCAAGCACTCCATCGATGACATCCGGCTGTTCCAGGGCGGCGATCTTCGGTTCATCTCGCAATTCTGATGAAATTCTCCTTCGATTGGATCAGGGAACTGTCCGAGACGTCACTCACCGCATCCGAGGCGGCGGCGCTCTTGAGCGCGAAATCGTTCGAGGCGGTCGCGACGGATGACGTGCTGGACATCGACGTCTTGCCGAACCGTCCGGACTGCCTCTCGCATCTGGGCGTCGCCCGCGATCTGTGCGCGCTGGAGGGACGGGAATTCTCAGCGCCTGCCTACGAATACCATGCGGGCAAGCATCCGGCTGCCCCGATCGCGCTCGAGGACACGGAAGGATGCATTCGGTTCACTGCTGCGGTCATGAAAGGGGTCCGGGTCGGTCCCTCGCCCGACTGGATGGTCCAGCGCCTGGAAGCATGCGGACTGCGGAGCATCAACAACGTCGTCGACGTGACCAACTACGTGATGCTGGAGCTCGGTCAGCCGATGCATTCATTCGACCTGAAGCTCGTCGACCGCGTCGTGGTGCGGCGGGCGCACGAGGGGGAGACGATCCATGCGCTGGATGAGGAGCGCACCCGCTACGCGCTCGATGCCAGCATGACCGTGGTCGCTGACGGCACGAAGCCCCTGGCCATCGCCGGCATCAAGGGCGGCGCCGATTCCGGCATCTCGGATGCCACGACCGAGGTATTACTCGAGGCCGCGTGCTGGCAGCCGGAAACGGTCCGCGCGACCAGTCGGAAGCTCGAGCTCCGCACCGATGCATCGATCCGATTCTCATACGGCACCGATCCGAACCTCACCGCGCCTGCGCTCATGCGGGCAGCCGAATTGCTCGAGAAGGTCGCCGGGGCCCGCATGGACGGCGCGCTCATCGATGAATATCCGACCCGCCGCACACCTCAGGAGATGGTCTTGAATGGCGACGCAATCCGTACGCTCCTCGGGAACGACGTGCCTGATGTGCGCATCCGGGAGATCGTGGCCTCTCTGGGGTTCCAGGTGCACGAACGCGACGGTAGGGCAGTCGTGCAGGTGCCTACCCGGCGTTTGGACATCACCGGACCGGATGACCTCGCCGAGGAGGTCGGGCGTGTCATCGGATACGATGCCATCCCGTCCGCCCCGCCGCTGTTGCCAGTCTACGACGAGCGATCCTGGGTCCGGGAAGACGCCGATCGGGTGTGGGATGAGTACGGGTTCGTCCGGGAACGGAGCGCACTCACGCACCTCCTGGCGGGCGCAGGGTATTCCGAGGTCTATAATTACTCCTTCATTTCCGATGACCTGCGCGAACTGTTCCGGGCAGCTGGACCGGAATTGGCACAGCCTCAGTCCGCTGAGTACCGGTGGCTGCGCACCTCGCTCGTCCCACGGCTCCTCATCAACGCACGTGACAACCTCCGGTTCTTCGATTCGGTGAAACTCTTCGAAACCGGACACGTGTTCGATCACGTCGGGGAAGGGAAGGAGTCCGCCCGCCTCGGCCTCATCCTCGCGGACCGTGCCGGATCCGCAGAACCGTTCTACGAGCTGAAGGGAGCGATCGATCTGCTCCTGCGGCGCGCGGGGATCACGGATGCGGTCTTCGATGATGCCGAGCCCATGACTTGGGATAAGGGGGCGGTGCACGCATCCGCGAAAGGCCGACGCGCGCTCATCCGTCTCGAAGGGTCCGAGGCGATCATCGGCTTCATCGGAGCCGTCTCGGGGCGGGTCGCTGATGCGCTGAAGCTGAAAGGAAGCACCGCAGTTGCCGAGCTGGACCTGCGGGCCCTTGTCGTTCACGCACAAGGGGAACGGGAATTCCAACCCTTGCCGAAATATCCATCGGTCGTACGCGACATCGCCGTCTACGTGGACCAAGGCGTGAAAGTCGATGACATCATCCAGACCGTGCATGATGCCGACCTCAATGGCCTAGTGCGTGATGTCGACGTGTTCGACATCTTCCTCCCGACCGGCGGCGAGAAGCTTAAAGCAGAAGGAGACCTGCCCGAGTACGGCAAGAGCGTGGCATTCCACGTTGTCCTTCGGGCCGATGACTACACCCTGACCGACCGTGAGGCTGATGCCGTTCAGACCGCGATTTCCGCTGCACTCCAGGAGAAGTTGGATGCACGAATTCGGTAGCCGAAAAGACGTGAAAAAGCCGCATAGTACCGCGGTTTTTCGATGGTCCAAAACGGTTGATTTTTTCGGGGGGAAGGGTACAATTGATGGGACGTATGCCACCTAAGAAAGACACCCCGAAAAGCTCATATACCGCCTCGGATATCTACGTCCTTGAGGGGCTCGAACCCGTCCGGAAGCGGCCGGGAATGTACATCGGCTCTACGGGGATCGACGGCCTGCACCACCTCGTGTGGGAGGTGTTCGACAATTCGCTGGACGAGGCGATGGCCGGGCATGCCAACGAGATTACGGTTTTGCTCCTTCCGGATTCGAAGGTCGAGGTCCGCGACAACGGCCGCGGTATTCCCGTCGAGACGCACAAACAGACGAAGGTCTCCGCCCTCGAGACGGTCATGACCACCCTGCATGCCGGAGGGAAGTTCGGCGGCGAGGCATACAAGGTCGCCGGCGGACTGCACGGGGTCGGCGTGAGCGTGGTGAATGCGCTGTCCTCATACCTGCGCGTCGAGGTGCATATCAATGGTGGGGTGTACGAACAAGAGTACGAACGGGGCAAACCGAAGAAGGCGGTGCGGAGGATCGGTGACGCGGATGACCACGGCACGATCGTGACGTTCCAGCCCGATCCCGAGATCTTCAAGGAGCGGGAGTTCGCGCTCGACACGATCCTGAACCACCTGCGGCAACAGGCGTACCTCACCAAAGGCATCACGATCCGTGTCATCGACGCGCGCAACGGCGTCACGCCCCCGTCCACCGCCGAGCCGCAGCATCCGACCTATACCTTCCACTTCGAGGGAGGCATCGTTTCATACATCGGGTTCCTGACCCACGGCATCGAAGCCAAGCACCGCAACGTGTTCTACGCTGCGCGGCAGGAGGGCAACATCTATATCGAGATCGCGCTTCAGTACGTCAACGACATCTCCACGAAGGAGATCAGCTTCGCGAACAACATCCACACCGTCGAAGGGGGGATGCACCTCACCGGCTTCAAGACGGCGTTGACCCGCATCCTGAACGACTATGCCCGCAAGAACGGGATCCTCAAGGAGAAGGACGAGAACCTCACCGGCGACGACGTTCGCGAGGGGCTGGTCGGGATCATCTCGGTGAAGATCGCCTCTGCGGCCTTGCAGTTCGAGGGGCAGACGAAGGCGAAGCTGGGCAATCCGGAAGCACGTGGCGCCGTCGAGACGGTCATGGGAATCGAGTTCACGGACTGGCTCGACCGGAATCCGACTGATGCCCGGGCGATCCTCGAGAAGGTCATTCTGGCTGCCAAGGCACGCGTTGCGGCGAAGGCCGCCCGCGACACCGTGTTGCGCAAGGGAGCCATGGACGGCTTTGCCCTGCCCGGCAAGCTCGCCGACTGCAGCTCTCGTTCCGCAGAGGATTCGGAGATCTTCATCGTCGAGGGTGATTCTGCGGGCGGGTCCGCCAAACAGGGACGCGACCGGAACTTCCAAGCGATCTTGCCATTGCGCGGGAAGATCCTGAACGTGGAGCGTGCGCGCATCGACAAGATGCTCGCCTCGCAGGAGGTGCGCGCCCTCATCATCGCCCTGGGCACTGCGATCGCCGAAGAGTTCGACATCACCAAGCTGCGCTACCACAAGATCGTCATCATGACCGACGCCGACGTGGATGGCGCGCACATCCGCACCTTGCTCCTCACACTGTTCTACCGGTACTTCCCGCAGCTGATCGAAGCCGGCCACATCTACATCGCCCAACCGCCCCTGTACCGTATCCAAAAGGGCAGTTCGGCGCAGTACGTCTATTCCGACGAAGAGAAGGACCGGATCGTCGCGCAGTTCGCCAAGGCGGCAGGTTTGAAGCACGCGATCGCTCCCGTGGCGCCAAGGAAGAAGGCCAAAGGATTCGGTGATTTCACCGCGGCACCCCTGGAGTCAGGCGCTCCGGCACCAGAGACAGAGGAGGCACCCGAGGAGGGGGTGAAGATCGCCGGCCTCACCATCCAGCGGTACAAGGGTCTGGGAGAGATGAACCCCGAGCAGCTCTGGGAAACGACCATGAACCCCGCCAACCGCGTGCTCTTGCAGGTTTCGATCGATGACGCCGAGGAGGCGGACCGCGTGTTCGATGTGCTGATGGGGGCCGACGTGCTGCCTCGCAAGAAGTTCATCCAGACGCATGCCCGATCGGTCGAGAACCTGGACATTTAAACGTATCGACATTGACGGTTTGGCGCCGCTTTGGTAGTATATATCGTCGCCTCCGGGCGTTTTTTAGAGCCAATGAACCGCATCATTACCTTCCTGGGCGAGGTGAAAGCCGAACTCAGCAAAGTCAGTTGGCCGTCCCGACAACAACTGCTCCGGTTCACCGGGGTGGTGCTCGGGATCTGCCTCTTCTTCGCCATCTTTTTGGGTGGCATTGATGCGGTCCTGACCTGGGTGGTCGCGCTCGTGGTACGATAACCATACAGCACTCTCATGCCGAAACAGGTCTCAACTGGTGCGCGCGAGTGGTACGCCATCCATACCTACAGCGGGTATGAGGACAACGTCGCGCGCAACCTGAAGCAGCGCATCGAATCCCTCGGATTCGAGGACAAGATCTTCCAGGTGCTCGTGCCGAAGGAGAAGAAGATCCGCGTCAAAGGCGGCAAGCGCGAGGTCGTGGAAGAGAAGATCTACCCCGGCTACGTGCTCGTGGAAATGATCGTGAACGACGATTCGTGGTACGTGGTCCGCAACACCCCGAACGTCACCGGATTCATCGGTGCTGGCACCGTGCCGACGCCGCTCGCGCGACTCGAGGTGGACGACCTGTTGCGCCGCATGGGCGTGCAAGAACCGCAATACCAGGTGGATGTGAAGGTCGGTGAGCGCGTGAAGATCACCGACGGCCCGTTCAAGGACTTCGACGGCAAGGTGGACGAGGTCGACATGGAGAAGGGACGCGTGAAGGTGCTCGTCACCATCTTCGGTCGCGAGACGCCCGTCGAACTGGACTTTTTGCAGATGAAGAAACTCTAACCAACGAACCATGGCCAAAGCCGTCAAAGAAATCGTCAAACTGCAGATCGAAGGAGGCGCCGCGACCCCCGCGCCTCCGGTCGGCATGATCCTGGGTCCCCGCGGACTGAACCTCCAGCAGTTCTGCATGCAGTTCAACGAGGCGACCAAGGACAAGAAGGGCCAGGTCATCCCAGTTGAGGTCACGATCTACGAGGACCGTTCCTTCGAGTTCAAGCTGCGCACCCCGCCCGCCGCATACCTGTTGCGCGTCGCCGCAGGGATCGAGAAGGGGAGCGGCGTTCCCAACAAGGACAAGGTCGGTTCGGTCACGAAGGCGCAGGTCAAGGCGATCGCCGAGCAGAAGATGGACGACCTGAACGCCAACGACATCGAGGGCGCCATGAAGATCGTGGAAGGCACCGCGCGGTCGATGGGGATCGACGTCAAATAACCCGCACGAATCTCAACAACGCCCCTTCTTGCAGAGGGGCGTTGTGTTCGGTATGGTATCTCCCACACAGCTCTTCAGAATCGAGGAAGGTACATGGATCGCGAACAGATGCGGCAGTTGGTCTTCCTGGTGGCTACGGTCGCGCATTCGGTGCTCGGCACCTGCGACCGCCTCCGGGTCGCCTGTGGCATCGTCAAGGGCAAGCGCCTCCGAGGGCTCGGCTTCAACGGATCGGTGAACGGCCTCCCGCACTGCGATGACGTGGGGCACCTCATGGAGGATGGGCATTGCGTCGCGACCGTGCATGCCGAGCGCAACGCGACGATCAACGTCGATCGGGAGCATCTCGTAGGCGCGCAGGCGATCGTCACGGCGACCCCATGCCTGCCTTGCGTGCACGATCTCCTGCAGTGCGGCGTCACGCGGGTCGATTACTACGGCACGTACAGCAACTCGCTCGCCTCGAGCAAGATCGCCGAGCAGGCCGCGAAGAAGAACGTCCCGCTCACGCAGCACACGGTCGACTGGGCCGACGTCTTCCAGACGCTCTTCGACCTTCTTGCGCGCAAGGGTGGCGTGCTGTGCAACGCAGGCTACCGGCTGCGCGTCACGAAGGAACCGCTCTGATGGTTGTGCCCCGCCGGCGTCGGCGGGGCCTCTTCTTGTGGATAACCGAGTCCTCGACGAGGCGTACAATAGCGGTCCGGTTCTTTGGAGAAACCGACCCATGACCACGAAGCCGCCGTTCGTAGCCTTCGAGGGGATCGACAAGTCGGGGAAGGGGACCCAGTCTCTCATCGCGAAGGACATGCTCCATCGCGCCTGGGGCGATTGCATCCACTTCTCCGAGCCGAACGACCGCGACAGCATGATCGGGAGGCACATCCGGAAGATCCTCAAGCACGAGCTTCCGGCCCCGGCCCCGAGGAATTTCCAGCGGTTGTACGTCATCGATCGGGCCCAGGACACGGTCAGCATCGTGCTTCCCGCGCTCGGGCGGGGCATTCCGGTCGTCGCCGAGCGCTTCGCGCTTTCGACGATCGCGTACGGCTCGCTACAGGATTCGCCTGAGGAGTACGTGCGGATGCACCGCGAGGTGCTCGGTCCGTGGCTCTGCTGGCCGGACCTGACGGTCATCATCGACATCCCGGTCAAGCTCGCGCTGTATCGGCTCGCGAGCGAGCGCGCGATTCCCCAGTTCTTCGAGCGGGCGGACAAGCTCGCCCGCATCCGCGATGCCTACCTGCTGCTTGCCCAGACGAGCGTCCAGTGGGCGCCCGACATGCGCGTGGTCGTCGTCGACGGGCAGGGAACGGTCCCTGAGGTCGCCGATCGCGTCGCCGCCGTCCTCGCTCCCTATTGTCCGTAGGGGGCCGGGACGGCCTTTTTTCATACGTCAGAGCGTGATAACTTTAAACACACATGTCCGAATACGTCCCCACAATCGGCCTGGAGGTCCATGCGGAGCTCAAGACGCAGACGAAGATGTTCTGCGATTGCCGCAATGACCCCCTGGAGAAGGATCCGAACCTCAATGTCTGTCCCATCTGCATGGGCCATCCTGGCACGCTGCCAGTCGCGAATCGCGAGGCAATCATGAAGGTCGTGCAAGTCGGCCTTGCGCTGGGCTGCTCGATCGAGAAGCACTCGTTCTTCGAGCGCAAGAACTACTTCTATCCCGACCTGCCGAAGGGATACCAGATCTCCCAATACCAGGTGCCGTTCTGCCGCGAGGGGGTCATGGAGGTCGGACCGCACCGGAAGAAGGTCCGCATCGAACGCGTCCACCTTGAGGAGGATGCGGGGAAGCTCGTCCACGACAAGGGCGACTGGTCACAGGTGGATTTCAACCGAGCCGGCGTGCCGCTCATGGAGCTGGTGACGCACCCGGACCTCGATGACCCCGAGGATGTGCGGCACTTCGCACAAGAGCTCCAACTGCTCCTCCGGTACCTAGAAGCATCCGATGCCGACATGGAGAAGGGGCAGATGCGGGTGGAGGTGAACCTCTCCATTGCTCCGAAGGGGGCGGGCAACTACGGGACCAAGGTGGAGGTGAAGAACATCAACTCCATCTCCGCGGCAGCCCGCGCAGCGCAGTATGAGATCGAACGACAATCGACCGCATTGAACACCGGAGAAACGATCGTGCAGGAAACGCGGGGATGGGATGAGAGCAAGGGAGAGACGGTCAGTCAGCGCACGAAAGAGGGGAGCGCGGACTACCGGTACTTCCCCGAGCCCGACCTGCCACCCATCGACCTCACCGAAGACGAGATTGAAGCGCTCCGAGCCCGACTGCCGGAATTGCCTGCCCAGCGTCGCGCGCGGTTCCAAAGGGAATACGGCCTTCCCGCGAGCGACGTGGAGATCATGACCGTGTTCAAGGAGCTGGGCGACTTCTTCGAGCTTGTGATGAGCGAGCTGAAGTCCGAGGATGACCCCATCTCTGGCCGACCGCGCGACTACGGCAAGCTGGGGAAGATCGCCGCGAACTGGCTGATCGTGCAGTTGCAGCCGCTGCTCTTCGAAGCGAAGGCATCTCCCTTGGACACGAAGATCACGCCCGAACGATTCGCTGATTTCGTCGTCCGTGTGGCGTCCGGGGAGGTATCGAGCGCCGGTGCCCAGAAACTGCTCGTGTACCTCTGGCAGACCGGCGATTCATGCGAACATCTCATCAGGGAGCATGATCTCGCCCAGGTGTCGGATGCCGCATCGCTCAATGTGATCGTGGAACAGGTCATTGCGGACAACGAAAAGATCGTGAGCGACTTCAAGGCAGGGAAAGAGCCGGCATTGAAAGCTTTGATCGGCCGGGTCATGGCGGCATCCAAGGGAAAGGCGAATCCTCAGATCGCGGAAAAGCTACTGCGCGAGAAACTCTCGAGCTAACCGCTCTGCCTGCCGGTACGAGGTGACCCAGACGATGTCGGGGTTCTTCCGCCACCACGTATACTGACGCTTCGCGTATCCGATGATGTCATGGAGGAGGGCATTCTGCATCGTCGGACGGTCGACGGTGCGCTGCAGATACCTCGTGACCCAGCGATACTCGAGCCCGAACGCCTCCAATCGCTTCCAGCTGATGCCCGATGCATGCAGACGACGGATCTCAGCGATCATCCCTCGCACAAGACGGGCGTCGAGGCGTTCTGTGATCCGCTTCCGCAGCGCATCCCAAGGACGAGCGACGCCCAGGTACAGGATTCGATACGGCGACGAGCGGTCGGGCCGGGGAACGGCGGCCTTGGTCGTTATGACGATTTCAAGCGCGCGTATGAGGCGCACGGAATTGTGCCGGTCGATGCTGGCGGCGCGGATGGGATCCAATGTCTTCAAACGCGCGTAGAGCTGAGCCGGCGTATGGCGAGCGAGCCGCGCTCGCAGCTTCGCATCCGGCTTCACCTCGGGCAGTCGCAGACCGTACACCAGTGCATCGATCCAGAAACCAGTGCCGCCGCAGATGATTGGAAGCTTGCCGCGCCGAACGATATCGAGGATGGCCTTCTGTGCATCGCGCTGGTATCGTGCGACAGAATACTGATTCCTAGGTGAGGCGACATCGAGCAGCCAGTGCCGTACCAGCCGCTGCTCGCGCTTGCTGACCTTTCCGGTACCGATATCCATGCCCCGGTAGACCTGACGCGAATCAGCGGAGACGATCTCGCCATTGAATGTACGCGCAAGCCGAATCGCCAGGTCCGACTTGCCCGATGAGGTCGGTCCGGCGACGACGATGCAGGGTATCTTGATTTTCTGCATGAAACGAGGGATAATATAGCCCGTCGTTCATTTTACGGCAAGGAGGTCTATGCGCCCGCTGTGGAAGCGGTGGCCGACCGTCCTGGCCACCCTCTTCTTCATCCTCAACGTCGACTTCGTCGTCATGCCGGTGCTCGCGTGGCTGGGAGTTCGGGGATGGACGCTGTTCTGGGCCGCGGCGTGCTGTGCCACCGCTGAACCGGTGTACTGGAACTGGTATGCCAAGTGGGTGGTCCTGAACGTCACGCGCTCGGAGCGCGCTCGCCACCTCGCGCGAGAGTTCCGCGAGCAGGGTCTCGCGGGACAGTTCCGTGCGATGTGGCAGACGGTCCGTGAGTTCCTGGAGGACAAGTTCGACTGGTTCGTGGAGAACGCCCGCATCCACGCGAATGGCGGGCAGGCCAACGAGCAGCTGCGCGAGGCGGCCATCGCTCTCATTCGGGGGACGCATCGGCTGATGATGTATCCGATGATGCTGGTCCTCGGGTGCACGCCAGGTGGATGGCCGGTCGCTATCTTCCTTCGGCGCATCTTCCCGGTCCCCGGGGGGTTCGTGGTCTTCCTTGCGACGAACGCGGTCAAGACCTACGCACTCGGCCTCGTGTACCTGTGGCTGCCGTGGTGGGGAAAGATCCTGACCGTGCTCGGGGCCATCCTCTTCTTGTTCTTCAGTACCCGAAAAGTGGTCCGGAAAGTGAACACGCTGCATCAGTCGGCTCGGAAAGGACTCCCGTGAGGGAGTCCTCTTTTTATGCCTTGTTGTTGACCTCTTCGGTCAGACGCTTGATGAAATCGTCGAGTGCGACTTGACCCAGATCCTCGCCGCCGCGTGCCCGGACCGACACGACGCCTGCAGCAATATCCTTGTCGCCGAGGACCACGGAGTAGGGGATCTTCTGTTTCTCGGACTCGCGAATCCGCTTGCCGATGGTCTCGCTGCCAGGGGACACCTCAACGCGCATGCCTGCTGCGCCCAGCTGCGTGGCACATACCACGGCTGCGTCGGCGTGCTTTTCGCTGATGGGGTGGACTGCCACTTGCACGGGCGACAGCCAAAGCGGGAACGAGCCGGCCGTGTGTTCGATGAGCACTGAAAGGAAGCGCTCGATGGATCCCATGATCGCGGCATGGATCATCACGATCCGCTCCTTCTCGCCTTTCTCGTTGATGCAGGTGAGGTCGAAGCGTTCGGGCATGTTCATGTCCAATTGGATCGTGGCGACCTGCCACTCACGGCCGAGCGAATCATTGGCGATGAAGTCGATCTTCGGCCCGTAGAACGCGGCTTCGCCCACTGCATCGACATATTCCACGTTCTTATCGCGGACGATCGTTTCCAAAAGCGCTTCCGTGGTCTTCCATGACTCGGGGTTGCCGAGGTATTTCTCGGGATGCGCGGGGTCGTGACGAGAGAGGCGTACTTTCAATTGGAAACCGAACGCAGGATAGAACTCATGCACGATGTCCCAGATCTTGAGCGCTTCTTCCTTGACCTGGGAAAGTCGACAGAAGACATGGGCATCATCTTGAGTGAAGCTGCGGGCGCGCGAGAGGCCAGATAATTCACCTGTCTGCTCATCGCGGTACACCATGGTGGTGTTCGCGTATCGAACCGGGAGGTCGCGGTAGCTGTTCTGATGTCGCGCATAGATCTGCGTGTGATGCGGGCAGTTCATCGGCTTCATCGCGAACTCGTGCCCCTCACGCGTGGTAATGCGGAACAGGTCGTCTTTATACTTCGCCCAATGGCCCGAGGTTTCGTATAGTTCTTTCTTGGTGATGTGTGGGATCTCCACCTTTTGGTATCCATACCGGGACCGCAAGGACCAGACGAAATCATCCAGGAGATTGCGCATGAGCGTCCCGCGTGGCGTCCACAATGGGAGTCCCGAACCCACGAGGTCGGAGAACACAAACAAATCCAATGCTGGACCAAGCACTTTATGGTCGCGCTTCTTCGCTTCCTCGCGCATGGTCACGTATGCGTCGAGCTCTTTCTTGGAGCCGAACGCGAGCCCGTAGATGCGGGTCAGTTGGGCATTCTTCTCGTCGCCGCGCCAGTAGGCGCCAGCAATCTTGTCCAGTTTGAACGAATCGGCAGGGATGTCTTTGGCTGGATGCTTGACGTGCCCGCCGCGGCACAAATCAGTGAAATCGCCAGACGTGTACAGCGTGAGCTTCTCGCCCTTGCCGACGATCTCATCGATCATCTCGAGTTTGTAGGGGTTGTCGGCGAAGAACTCTCGCGCCTCTTCAGGGTCGACTTCCTTATGGTCGAATTTCTTCCAACTCGAAAGGATATCCCGCATCGTCTGCTCGATCGCAGGGAGGTCCTCATCCGACAGAGGGGAGGGGAACTCGAAGTCGTAATAGAACCCGTTCTCGATTGCAGGACCGAGGGTGCGCTTCGCATCCGGGCGGTGCTTCAACACCGCGGCTGCCATGAGGTGGGAGAGGGTGTGGCGGACGTATTCGAGGTTCTGCGCCATATCGCGCAGAATAGCAGATATTGCAGGCATCCGTCCATGTGCTTCAATGCGCATAGTACCTTGGAGGCTTCATGTGTAAGGATAAGGTCCAACTCATCGTCGAAGCTGTCCTTCCCGGGCTCGATGACGACCTGACTGCCTATCTGGAGTCGTGTCGGCGCAATGGCGTACCCGTGAGTCGCTTTGCGGCGATTCAAGAGCTCGAGCATCTCGCGTTCTCTCCCGAGAAGATCACGGAGCGTACGCAGCAAGCTCGGAAATACGCTCTTCCTCCCGGCATCCTCGAGCGAGTATGGCGAGACTGTTTCCGTCGGCTGCGCGAACGAGCGGGCCACTAGGGGGAACGATGCAGATCAGTAAGGACGTTCTCAAGTCCATCGTGCGCCCGAAAATCATCTCGATCCTCAAGGAAATGGATGGGCGGGCGACCATCAACGGCGAACTCATCAGCCGTTCAGAGTGCGCGATCATCATTCTTGCCCTGTTCAGGCAGAACTTCGAACGATCCTACGCCGAAGCAGCGCAACAACTCGGTGAACACGCATGGCTGCATGGGATGCTGCCCATCGTCATGCGCGAGATCTGCGAGGAGGAACGTGCGCGCGGAGCGCAGTAGGGGGAGTCATGAACTTCGAAGAGCGACAGGCGTGGAAGAAGGGTGCCCGGCAGCGCGTCGAGGCGTTCGTCCGAAGGCAGGTCGCCGTCTCCGAACAGATCTACGGCCCGTTCGCGGATCCGACCCGGCCGGAACGCCTGGAGGAGATCAGGAAGGGGGTCAAGTCAAGTGCGCGGGCGTACTGGAAGATCATGGTCGACCCGTTCAACGAAGAGCAGTTCACCCTCGCGCTCGAGGTCTTCGACGGGATCATCGATGAAATGAAACATCTCTCGGTGAACTAGTCACCGAAACCCGCCCCCTGAGGGCGGGCTTCTTTATGCGACGATGGCGATCGGTTTGGCCGAATCGCAGAGCAGTTTCAGATTGCCATCCCGGTTGTCCGTCTTCCCCTCGAGAACGACGACGGTATTCTCCGCCCAGGCGTTGGGGTGCTTCTCGAGCACGGACGGGAAGACGACCACCTCGATCTTGCTTGTCAGGTCTTCGATCATGGAGAATAGCATCGGTTTGCCGGTCTTGGTGATGATCTTGTGGTTCGAGACGATGAGGCCGGCGATCTTCAGCGGCCGTCCCGGCTGGTGCGTGAGGTCCTTGATGGGCACGACCTTCTCGAGCGCGAGCCGCGCCTGGTACTCGCTCAAGGGATGTTCCGATACGTACAGGCCGATGAGTTCTTTCTCCCAGCGGAGGCGCTCTGAACGGCTGGCAGGCTCGGCCGAAACTAGTCGCACCGGCGGGAGTTCGGCGCTGGCTGCCTCGCCGAAAAGGGACGTCTGACCCATGTCGGCATGCTTCTGCTTCTCGCGTGCATACGAGAGCAAGGTGTCCATGTTCGTCAGAAGCTGATTGCGTTCGCCCTGTACATCCATCGCCCCGCATTTCACGAGCGCTTCCAGGGTACGACGACTGAGGTCCTTGTGCTGCACGCGGAGGATCAGGTCGTCCATCTCTGCGAATGGGCCATGCGCGTCCCGCTCGGCGATGATCGCGTGGACGACCGCTGCGCCGACGCCTTTGATCGCAGCGAGGCCGAAGCGCAGTGCGGACTCCTTCACGACCGCGAACCGCTCACGGCTCTCGTTGAGATCCGGCGGTAGGACCGAGAGCCCCATCTGTCGCGCCTCATCGACAAGGAATGCGACGCGTTCGACGTCGCCGGTCTCCGAGTTCATGAACGCGGCCATAAACTCGGCGGGCCAATTCGCTTTCAGGTACGCGGTCTGATACGCGATTGTTGCGTAGCATGCCGCATGCGAGCGGTTGAACGCGTAATTCGAGAACGGACCGAGCAATTCCCAGAACTTGTTGGCGATCGGTGCCGACGTACCGACGCGAGCGCATCCCTCCTTGAACTTGCCCTCCTGCTGGTCCAGGAGCGACTTGATCTTCTTGCCGACGGCCTTGCGCATGATATCGGCCTCCGCGAGCGTGAATCCGGCGATGGCGCGGACCGCAGCCATCAATTGCTCCTGGTACACCATGACCCCGTAGGTCTTCTGCAGGATCGGCTCCAACTTCGGATGGAGGTACTCGACCGGCTTCCGTCCATGCTTGCGGTCGATGTAGTCGGGGATCAGATCCATGGGACCGGGTCGGTACAGCGCGACCATAGCAATGATGTCCTCGACGCTGGTCGGCTTGAGCTCCTTGAGGTAGCGCTTCATGCCGGACGATTCGAGCTGGAACACGCCGGTGGTGTGCGCTGCCTGCAAGAGCGCGAACGCCTTCGGATCATCCAGCGGGATGGCGTCGATATCGAGCGCGATGCCATGGTTCTTCTTCACCATCTTCAAGGTGTCCTCGATGATGGTGAGATTGGAGAGCCCGAGGAAGTCCATCTTCAAAAGGCCCAAGTCCTCGACGGCGTGCATCTCGTATTGGGTGATGACGTCGTCTTCCTTGGTGCCCCGCTGGAGAGGGAGGTACTCGATGATGGGCTGGGGCGTGATCACGACCGCGCAGGCGTGCGTGCTGGCATGCCGGGCGACGCCTTCGAGCCGTGCTGCGGCGTCAATGAGGGACTTGGCTTGCGGATCAGACGTGTAAACTTGGCGGACCTCGTCGATTTCCTTCGTGCACCGCATGAGGAACCCCGCTTTCGTGCTTGCGGGGCCGCCGGGGATGAGCTTCGCGATGTGGTCGCAGTAGTCGTACGTGTATCCCAGCGCACGACCTGCGTCGCGGATGGATCCGCGAGCCGCCATGGTGCCGAAGGTGATGATCTGGGCGACATGGTCCTGGCCGTACTTCTCTGCGACGTACTTCAACACCTCGTCACGCCTCGTGTCCGCGAAGTCGAGGTCGATGTCAGGCGGACTGACGCGTTCCGGGTTCAAGAAGCGCTCGAAGAGGAGGTCATACTTGATCGGATCGATGTTGGTGATGTTCAGCACGTAGGCAAGCAACGCGCCCGCGGCCGATCCGCGTCCTGGACCCACTGAGATGCCTTGTTTCTTCGCCCAGTTCACGAAGTCCTGGACGATCAGGAAGTACCCGGCGAACCCAGCCTGCTTGATGACGCCCAGCTCGTATTCCAGTCGTTCCTTGTATCCCTGGGGCGGCTTGGACCCAAAACGTTGCTTCATGCCTTCTTTCGCGAGCGCCTGCAGATACGCGAACGTGTCCGCATACCCCTTCGGGAGGGGGAATGAGGGTAGATGCAAGGTTCCCAATCCAAGGGACACCGAGCAGCGGTCCGCGATCGCACCCGTGTTCGCGAACGCTTCGATGACCACGTCTGCGGGAAGCTGGCGCGAGAACTTTGCGAACATATCGTCGGGGGAGGCGAACGAGAAATCATCCTGGTTCATGGAGAACCGCTTCGCATCATGGATCGTGTTGCCCGTCTGGACCGCGAGCAGGATGTCATGTGCTCGCGCATCCTCGCTGTGCGGGTAGTGGGAGTCCTGGGTCGCGACGAGCGGAAGCCCGAGCTTGCGGGCGAGCGCGACCAGTCCTTCATTGACTCGTGCCTGCTCCGGCATGCCTTCATGCACTTGCAGCTCCACGAAATAATTGCCGTCACCCATGATCTCGCGGTATTCGGTCGCGATGCGTTCTGCCTTCTCGGTATCGCCGAACAGGACGGCCTGGGAGAGCTCGCTTCCCAGACATGAGGAAAGGGCGATCAAACCCTCGTGGTGCGCACGCAGAAGCTCCCTGTCGATGCGGGGCTTGTAGTAGAAACCCTCCAGATGGGCGGCCGTGATCAGTTTCAAGAGGTTTTGATACCCGGTCTCGTTCTGCGCCAGGAGCACCAGGTGCCACCGCTTGTCCGTATCGAGCCCGGGACGCTTTTCGAACCGCGAACCGTCGGTGATATACGCTTCGACGCCGATGATCGGCTTGATGCCGGCCTTCGTTGCTTTCTTGTAGAACTCGACCACGCCGTAGAGAACCCCATGGTCAGTGAGCGCCATGGAGTCCATGTCGAACTCTTTGGCGCGACTGACCAGCGCATCGATCTTGCTCAGTCCATCCAAAAGGGAGAAGTGGCTGTGCGTATGAAGATGGACGAAGCGGGGTGTCGTCATAAAAGAGACTCCTTCCCGGTTGGTGTGCCTGTGCTGGGGAGGAGTCGCATGCGGCCATTGTAGACCTCTGTCTCGATGGGGCAATTGTGGATATTCCAATTCGTGGTTTTGCGGGGCTTTCATGACTTGCGGCAGAAATCTTTTCGTGTTATCATGGACCGACCATGGGAGTTCCACGGCATCACATGGCCAAGGGCAAGCAGCTCCGCCGCCGCTCGCACCTGGCCCTCACCAAACAGACCCTTCGCGCCTGCCCGCAATGCGGGAAGGCTGTTCGGCCGCACCGTATTTGTCCATCCTGCGGATACTACCAGGGTCGTGAGGTCATGAACGTCCTCGCGAAGCGCATGAAGAAGGCGGAGAAGAAGAAGCAGCAAGCGCAGCGGTAAGGAGGCAAGGGAGGGAATTTTCGACATGGCGTCACGTCACCTCGCACGTTCAATCGCAATGCAGTCCCTGTATGAGTGGGACTTCAAGGGCAGGAAGGACGATAGCCTTCCGGAGATCCTTGAACATACGATCAAGGAATTCGGTTCCGGTCTTGAGGAACCCGAGTTCGTCGTCCAATTAGTGAAAGGAACACTGGAGCACCTGAACGACATCGATCCCATCATCGAGCGTGTCGCGCCGCAGTGGCCATTGGACCAGATCGCTACGGTCGATCGCAGTGTGCTCCGGCTCGGGTTGTACGAGCTCCTGTACGGCGACCGCGAAGCAGTACCGCCCAAGGTCGCGATCAATGAGGCGATCGAACTGGCAAAATCGTTCGGCGGAGAATCCAGTGGTCGGTTCGTGAATGGCGTGTTGGGAACCGTGTACAAGGAGATCGGCGAACCGGGGAAAGACGATGCGCCCTCCCGGAAAGAGAAAGAGGCGCAGAAGGAAAAGGAAGCAGCGGAAACGAATTAACATTCGGGCCCTAGTACAGG
>DATEYD010000300.1:0-2635 GCA_035583445.1 Minisyncoccota bacterium | reverse complement strand
CCTCGAACTCCGCGCGGTCGATCCTCGCTAGTGCGGGCAACGCCTTCGTCAGTTCTTCGAGGAACCTTTCCGCATCCCTGTCTATATGTATCTCTACGTTAGAGCCGTTGTTCAGAACGAACCCCTTCAGCCCCATCGCCGTCGCGACCCTGTAGACCGTGGGCCTGAACCCGACGCCCTGAACGACGCCGTAGACAGTTATCTTCATGATCATCCTCTAGAGCCCAAGGGCCTTGACCAGGTCGTCCATCCCTTTCCCATGGCGCGCATCCATCATGATTATCTTCGCCCCAGGGTTGGTCCTCTTGGCGTCCCTCTCTAGTATCTTCGGGTCGACCTCCATCGCCTGCGCGAGGTCCACCTTGTTGATTATGATGACATCCGAGAAGGCGAATATCGAGGGGTGCTTCCTGACCATGTCGTCACCCTCTGTGACGCTTATCACGACCACCCTCTTATGCGACCCTAACGGAAAATCCACTGGGCACACGAGGTTTCCGACGTTCTCGACGAAGAGGTAGTCAATATCGTCCAGCGGGAGGTCCTGGAGAGCGTGATCGACCAGGTGGGCGTCCAAATGGCACTCCTTGCCGGTGTTTATGTTCGCTGCCGGGACCCCGTGTGCCACGAACCTGGTGTAGTCGTCGTCCCCGGACACGTCTCCTGCTATCGCAGCCGGTCTCTTGCCCTTGGCCTTCAGAATGTCCATGAGCTTCTCGATGATCAGCGTCTTCCCGGAGCCTATCGCGCCGAGGAAATCGAATGCGACTATTCCGTGCGCCTCGAGGTGCGCCTTGTTCTCATCGGCGATCCGCCTGTTCTCCGACAGGATATCCTTCTCGAGGTCCACGGTCACGACTTTGTGCATGCTTGCGGGAATCGGCCCTGCCGGAATAACCTTTTCGCCTAGAACCCAGGTCATACGCGCAATTCGGGTTCATCCAATCACTCTGCCGGCAAACCCGATGAATCAATCGGTAAATGGTTCTTATATCGCATCGTATGCCGAGGCTTGTCTGTCTGTTATGGAAACAGGTAATATAGCAGCATTGAGATTAGAGGGTCAATCGGTTCGAGTCAGTATCGAATCGGAGAGCCGCTCTAGACGGCTCATAGAGGGGGAGAAAATAGGTTATGAGCGACACTGATAGTGAGCGGAATCTGCGGGGTCGGAAGGCCCTGCTTGCAGTATTTGTCGTGGGCGTGATGGTGGCGACGGCGTTCGCGGTCACGGCCCAGGTCACGCATCGGTCGAGGGCGGAGTTGCTGTCCGATGTACCGTTGCAGTGGCAAAAGTATGTGAACGGAGCTATTCAGAACGGTGAGATTCCAGGTGACGCGTCATCGGCCGTGGTCAGGAACTGGCTGGTGAACAGCATCGCGGGAATGAGCGACAAGGTCAAGAGCAGCTATGTCAACCCATTGAACGCCAAGAGGGTGGCTGAAATGGAAGCTGCAGCTGGCACCCCAGCCGAACCGCCAGCAGTGGCCGGAGTCGGCAAGATCCTCGTGGTCTTGCTCGAGTTCGCAGGGTCGGATACCTACAAGGGCGTGACATACACAGGACCGATGCACAATACCATCCCGCAGCCGACGCCGGACAACAACGTCGACTACTGGATGTCGGACTTCACACCGCAGCACTACAGGGACCTTCTCTTCGGGAAGCAGTCAGGCTCGCTTGCGGACTACTTGAAGGAACAGTCCGGCGGGGTCTACACCGTTGACGGGTTCGTGACCGACTGGGTCCAGATCAAGGACCACTCTCAGTGGTACTACGGAGCCGACAGCCGCACTGGCGGTGCTGGGTCCGACGACCTGAACGGCCCGGTGTGGCGCGTTGCGATTGACGCGGCGAAGGCCGCATACGACCAGTACGGAATGTCCATCCCATGGTACGACTTTGACACAGACAAGGACGGTTGGATCGACAGCCTCATGGTCATACGCGCAGGGCAGGAGCAGGAGCCCGGCCCGGCATGGTACATCTGGGGCCACAGCTGGTTCGCCAACTGGCCCGCGGGGTACGAGATCGTCCCGGGACTCAAGGTGGGGTCATACACCTGTGAGGCTGAGGATGGCACGCTCGGTCTGTTCGCGCACGAGTACGCACACCAGCTCGGCCTACCGGACGAGTACGACACGACCTACATCGGAGAGAGCTCGACCGGGTTCTGGACGCTCATGTCCTCTGGAATGTGGAACCCAGGACCGACCCCGGACGGAAGGATGGCGCTCGGCGTAATGCCGGCCCACATGAATGTCTGGAGCAAGTACGTGCTCGGCTGGGAGAACGGCGCCACTGCGTACTTCGACTACTCGAGCGGAGCACCGATCTCCGGAACAGTGAGCCTGTCCCAAGTCGAGGGTAAGATCGGGACAAGAGCTGTGAAGGTGGAGCTGCCCAAGAAGTCGGTCACTCTGCCATTGCCAGATCCGCATTCTGGGAGCTACCAGCTGTACTCAGGGTTCAAACCGGATGTTACCGATGTCATGGGAGGCACTTGGTCGTCCTACATGATGACCGCGACCATCCCCACCGTGCCCGTGGGCGCCATGCTCACGTTCTACGAGTGGTGGGACATCGAGGCCTACTATGACTGGGGCAGTGTCTCGGCATCTACCGACGGTGGCA
>DATEYD010000299.1:0-1378 GCA_035583445.1 Minisyncoccota bacterium | reverse complement strand
CGGCGGTCCCGCCTCGCTCTCCCAGGACGAGACCCTCACCGGCAACTGGGTGAACACCGCATTCCCCTGGGCGGACAACGAGGTGGCTGACGACATCACCGCCGCCAACTATCTCCCCCTGGCCGGCGGCACCCTGACCGGCGACCTCTTCGGCACCAACGCGTCCTTCTCGGGGAACCTCGAGGTGACGGGCACCGTCACCGGTTCCAACCTCAACATCGCCGACTGGGACACGGCATACGGCTGGGGCGACCACGCCACCTTCGGCTACGTCACCACCACCAACTCCAACATCCCGTTCCTCACCTTCGGCAACACCGCGTCATTGGACTTCGAGCGTTCCCTGACCGGCACCGCGAACCAGGTCATCCTCACGGACGGGGGAGCCAACGGATCCCTAACCCTCTCTCTGTCGCCTGACCTCCAGCTCACCAACGCCTCGGTGTCGGGATCCTTCGAGGCCGCCGTCGCCTCCGTCTCGCAGCTGTACATCGCCGGCAGTGCGTTCCGTGCCCTCACCTCAGACTCCCTCGACTTCGACGAGCTGGTCGACAACATGACCCTGGATACCAACCTCTCCGTCGCTTCTGCCGGATACACCACCACCTGGAACGGCAACACCTACTTCATGCAGGGCAACGTCGGCATCGGGACGACAACACTTGGACAAAAACTCGTTGTAGGGAATATTACTGCGCAGAATACATTACGTATTAACGGATTGGATACAACCAATATGGCTCCTGTTCTGTCTCTATTTAAGAGCGGATCTGTCGAATGGACAATAGCCCCCGTTGGAACATCATTGGTGATTGCCGCGAACCCGGCCAACTATACAGATGCAGCAATGATAACCGCTGGGAAAATGACCATACTGAATACCGGCAATGTCGGCATCGGGACGACTGATCCTAGAGTGAGTTTAGATGTTCGAAGTGGGGCTGTGGGAGTTAAGTTCGCCGCGACTACTTTGGACAGTATGGCATCTGGTTTGATAGTTGGGCCTGAACAACCTGTAGCTAGCAGGTTTGGGTTCGGTATAAATGGTGGTTTATATTATCAAGGTGGTTCTGGTAATGATAACTTTGATTTTAGAGCTAAAACTGCCGACGGAAGTTACGGAACTGTAAACGTCAGAATCCAAGATAACGGCAACGTCGGCATCGGCACTACCAGCCCCACCACCACTCTTGATGTCTCCGGCTCTGCCTCCATCTCCGGCAACTTCGAGCTCACCGGCACCGTCTCCTCCAACTGGATCCCCACCATCGACAACGCCTACTCGCTTGGTACGAGCGCTCTCCGCTGGTCCAACCTCTTCGCCACCAATGCGAGCGTGAGCTCCACGCTTGAAGCAGGCATCGCCTCTGTCTCTCAG
>DATEYD010000298.1:0-1132 GCA_035583445.1 Minisyncoccota bacterium | reverse complement strand
TCGCGCACCTGCGACTCCATCGGCGACATGATGGTCTTGAGCCAGTTGTCGGCGTCGCGGTTGGTCATGGCGTAGATGGCGCGCACCTTGCCGACCGCCGAGTCGAAGAACTTGCGGATCACGGTCTTCTGTTCGGTCATGACCAGCGACATGCCGCTCAGCATCTGCATGTGCTTCTCTTCCAGGCGCTTGAGCTCGCGCGAGTATTTCATCACCGAGAAGGACTTGGGCTTGACGTTCGACAGGCCGTGTTCGGCCTGGAACTTCTTGTACACGCCCTCCATGAGCTCCTTGATTTCCTGCGCCTGCTTGGCGACTTCGTCCATCGTGCCCTGCGACTGCTTGAAGAAGTTGGTCATGCAGCTCTTGAGGCCGGAAGTCGTGAGGCTGACCTCCATGTCCTTCTTGGTGGCGGCGATGAGCGTGTCGAGATTCTTCAGGTTCAGGTGCGTGTACAGCACGTTGGTCTGCTGCGAGAAGATCGAACGCGTCGCCTGGAAGCGCATCAGGCTTTTCTCGAAGTGCTCCTTGTCGACCCGCACCTTGTTCATCATGTGCTCGATGACGTCGCTGTTCTTGCCGTTGAGCGAGCCGAGTTCCTCGATGTGTTCGTACACGCCCTTGAGGCGCTGCATGATGAGCAAACGCATGGCCTTGATGATGTCGGCCATGTCGCCGCTGATGTTGTCGCGCACGATGTCGCGCTTGTGCGGGATCATTTCCTTGCCGAGCGCGTCTTCGAGTTCAAGGATGCGGCTGCGTTCCAGAACCTTCTTGTCGCCCTTGATCTTGCCGAGCAGCGCCTTCTGCGCCGACACCGGGTAGACGTTGTGCGGGTCGATGTTGAGGTGCCGGGCGGTCTCTTTGACCTGGCGCTCGATCTCGGCCTTGACGGCGTCCTCGGTCTTGAGTTCGTCCCACAGGCCGTCGATCTTGTTGAGCACCGCGATACGGCCCTTGTTGGCGCCGTGCTTCGGGTTGGCGATGAAGTCGTGCCACACCTGGATGTCGGACTTGGTGACACCGGTATCGGCCGCGAGAATGAACAGCACCGCGTGCGCGGAGGGCAACAGGCTCAGCGTCAGTTCCGGTTCGGTACCGAGGGCATTGAGGCCCGGGGTGTCGAGAATCA
>DATEYD010000297.1:0-1794 GCA_035583445.1 Minisyncoccota bacterium | reverse complement strand
ACGGAGTGGCGGTCCGTCTGAGGGCATTATAACACGACAGGGTCCCAATGTCAAGTTAAGACAGATGCTCCGCATCGTCCACCCACGATTACGTAGATGCGCCCCCTTGGCCCACCCAGGATTAGGTAGCAGCCTGCGGATAAAGTCCATTTTCGGAAATGATTTCGATGGCTTGGAGGCGAAGTCATTCCTGGGAGAGAGGGGAGCCAGGGATGAGTCAAGGGCGGAAGTGGAGAGTGGAGCCGCCGCTGTTTGTGCCGGCGGATGTGGTATACGAGCACATACCGAAGCAGCACTTTTATGAGCGGCTGGCGAAGGTGTTGGATCTGGAGTTTGTGCGGGAGTTGACACGGCCGTTGTACGCGGAGAAGATGGGGCGGCCGTCGCTGGATCCGGTGGTGTTTTTCAAGTGCATGTTGGCCGGGTTCTTTGAGAACATCGTCTACGACACCGAGCTGGAATACCGGATAGCGGACTCGCTGACGATACGGAAGTTTCTGGGGTATGGGTTGGATGAGCGGACGCCGGATGAGAGCACGTTGCGCAAGACGCGACAGCGGATGCCGGAGGAAGTGTTCCGCGCAGTGTTCGACCATGTGTTGTCGATATGTCAGGCGCGAGGACTGGTGCGAGGGCGCGCGCTGGGGATGGACAGCACGTTAGTGGATGCGAACGCGAGTATGGACTCTCTGCGCCATCGGGAGCTGGGCTGCACGTACGAGGAGTACGTGGTGGCGTTACGGCGACAGGATGCGCCGGAGGCGGGGCGAGAGGAAGCGGCGCGAGAGGACAAGGGGCGCCATGGGAAGGTGAACAACAGTGACTGGCGGAGCACGACCGATCCCGAGGCGCGAGTGATGTTGCATGGGAATGGGCACAGTCATCTGTCGTACAAGGTGGATACGACGGTGGACCTGGAGACGGGAGTAATTGTGGCGGCAGGGAGTGAACGCGGGGATCTGAGCGATCAGATCGACTGTTTGCAGAGGGTGGATGAGGCGACGGCGGCGTTGGCGGCGATGGGGCTGAGTCCGGAGGTGGTGGTAGCAGACAAAGGGCACCACTGTGGTGAGAATCTGCGAGGGATCGAGGAGCGTGGGCTGGTGGCGCTGATCGCGAGTCCGAATCAGAAGTGGGGAGCGCCGGGGTACCAGCGGGACAATTTTGTGCATGATCTCGAGGGGGACCGGATGATCTGTCCGGCGGGACATGTGATGCGTCGGGTGAGGACTCGCGAGGAGAACATCCGCCGGTATCAGGCGCAGGGGAAGAAGTGTCGGGAGTGTCCGCACTTTGGCGTATGCACGACGCGACGGCAAGGGCGCACGATCCAAGTGTCGGTGGACGAAGCGAAGGTGCGGGCAAACCGAGCGCGAGTGCACACGGAGGAAGCGCGGCCACTGTTGCAGATCCGGCGGCAACGAGGCGAGGCGCCGTTCGGGTACTTCAAGCAGTTTGGAGGGTTAAGGCGGATAGCGGGGCGAGGGCTGGCGTATGCGGAACGGAAAGCGCTGGTGGCGGCCCTGGGATGGAACCTGCTGCTGATAGTGAAGCTGCTAGGGGGCACGGATGGGGCGACGGCATGGGTAAAAGACCGAATCAACGCCCTATGGGCGCTCATCCGGACGATGTGGGGGCGGCGTCAGGCGATCGGCTTGCGTGGGCCGATCCCACAGCCCCTCGTTCTGACACCGGCTCCAAACAGCACTTAATCCGGATGCTGCTACCTAATCGTGACCGTCGATCCGGTAGGTTACGGTGCAGGAGATAGGATTGACGATGCAGGAGCATCTA
>DATEYD010000296.1:0-3014 GCA_035583445.1 Minisyncoccota bacterium | reverse complement strand
ATGGTTATTGGCGTTATGTGAGTCGCTCCGTCGGGTCCCCACGGATAGTCGCCGTCGTTGAGCCAGCCGGTCAGAGTGATCTGCCAGCCGGGTATGCCTATCTCGTTGCCGTCGAACAGACCGTCCATGTCCCAGTCGAGGAACTTGTACCCATCGATCGAACCGCACCTCACGTTCGCGAACTTCGCGCAGTGAACGTACGAGCCCTCACCGATGGTCACATCGTATGAGGAGGGCAGTATGTTGACCCAGCCATCAGGCAGGACTTCCCAGACAGTGTACTCTCCAGGCAACAGGTTGTAGAACGCGTAGAAGCCGGCCTCGTTCGTCGTCGTGTATATCGGTCCGAAGTGCTCGCCGTTTGCGAGAGTCCCCTCGAGGCCGATGACGATGCCAGCAACAGGCAGCTCGTAGCCGTCCCAGATGCCGTTCATGTACTCGTCTTCCCACTTGTAGCCCGTGATCATTCCGTACTTCGCGTTGCCGAAGTTGACGCCCTCTATCTCGAACGGAACCAGCTCGCTCACGTCCACCACGACCTGAGTCATGGTTGTCGCGTACCAGCCGAGCCTGAGCTCCTCGAGCACCAGGTATTCGCCGGGCAAGAGGTCCTCGAAGACGTAGTAGCCGTTGGCGTCCGTCAATGTCCATGTGTTGATTATCGCGCCGCTGACATCCTCGCCTAGGAGGTAGATCGTCCAGTCTTGGATGCCTGGCTCGTTCAGATCCCAGACGCCATCGATATCCAGGTCGTGCCACTTGTATCCGGATATGCTGCCGGTTGGCATGTTGCCGAAGTCGTAGTTGAGCGCCTCGCCCATGCCCAGTGAGAACGAGTATGAGTCAGCAGTGATATGCTTCCATCCGTCCTGCATCATCTCGCTCACAGTGTAGTCGCCGGGCTTGAGCATCGGGAATCTGTAGTACCCGTTGCTGTCGGTCAGTATGGTGATCAATACGTGCTCGCCATCGATCGTGTCGCCCTCGAGGACAATGACCCAGTTGTTGAGGCCGGGTTCGCCGACGTCCATGTCCTCATCGAGGCTCAGGTCGGCGAACTTGTACCCCTCAACGGTACTGTACCTCTTGACGGTCCACGTGTCGTCGTCTGAGACATACCGGTCGACACAGTACCTGCCCGTTGCAGTCACTGTGTTGTCAAACGGTGTGCTGCCGGGCGGCACCAGATAGGTGTAGCTCAGCATGACGGTCTCACCGGGCAGCAGGACCGGTATTGTCGCCAGGTCCATGCCAACGAGTGAGTCATCGATTGAGACATCGTACAGGGTCACATCACCGGTGTTTGTCACGTTGATGAAGTAGGTGATCGTCTCGCCGACGCTCGCGTACTCCGGACCGGACTTCTCGACCTCTATTCCCGGGTGCATGACATCGACTGTCCATGTGTCATAGGCCCACCTGTGGTGGTCCTGCGAGTCCCATGCATGAACCTCGACAATGTTGGTGAACGGGTCCGCGCCGTCGTCCGCGATATCGGGATCGCCGTACTCCTCACCCGTCACTATGTATGCTAGCTTCGCGAGGTAGACATAGCCATCCTGCGGGATGACATCGTTCCACCAGTAGCCGCCGAATGTTATCGACTCTCCGGGCCCAAGGGTCCAGTAGGGGTCATCGAACATGTCGCCGGTTATGCCCGTGCCGAAGCCCCAGATCACGCCAAAGAGCGAATCGCTCAGTATGAAGTCCATCGGCGTGTCGGCGCTCGGGTTGGTGACGGTTATCTCATAGACCACGACCTCGCCCTCTTCAGCGCAGGTCTTGTCGGCCCACTTCGAGACATCGATTCCCGCGTGGAGGATATCCACTTCCCAGAAGTCTACATCGTAGGCGTAGTGGTTCCACCAGTCTGGTGATGACCAGTACTGGTCATCGTAACCGTATACGTAGACCTCGTTCATGAACGGGTCCGGTGTGTCCGCGGTGACGGTGTAAGTAACCGTGTAAGTATCCGAGGCTCCTGGAGCGAGATAGCCGCTCGCGGACCAGCCTAGGACATCGTCGTACACATCGTAGTTCATCCATGTGTCAGGGCTCGGGTTCGATACCACGATGGTGTAGGTGAGCACGTCGCCGATTTCGGCACAGTTGCCCAGGTCGGCAGACTTCTCAACATCTATCATCGCGTGGAAGATATCGATCTCCCATGAATCCGAATCATAGACCTCATGGTTCCACCAATCCTCGGAGGACCAATACTGGTCGTCATATCCCCAGACCCATACTTCGTTCACGAACGGGTCTGGTGTGTCCGCCGTTACTACGTACTCGACGTAGAAGGTAGTAGAGCCCAGCGGAGCGAGATATCCTGAGGCGAACCAACCCACCGCATTGTCCCAGACCTGGAAGTTCATCCATGTGTCCTCACTCGGGTTCGAGACAACGATGGTGTAGGTGACGGTGTCGCCTATCGCGGCGCAGTTACCGACATCAGCGGACTTCTCAACATCTATCATCGCGTGCAGGATGTCGATCTCCCACATCGCCCAGTCGGAAGCCCAGTGGTTCATCGCATCAGGAGATGCCGGGTTGTACTGGTCATCCCATGCCCACACATCGACCTCGTTGATCAACGGGTCGGGCGTGTCAGCAGTGACCAGGTAGGTCACATAGTACGTGTCCGAGTATCCGGGAAGTAGGTAGCCCGTGGCGTAGAAGCTCAGAGTCCAGTCGTAGACCTCATAGTTCATAGCCGTGTCCCAGCTCGGGTTGGAGACCACTATTGTGTAGATGATCGTGTCACCCACTGCAGCGCAGTGGCCGACATCGGCGTACTTCTCCACATCGATCATCGGGTGCAGAATGTCGATCCACCAGTTGTCCCAGTCATAGGCCTCGTGGTTCCAATAATCCTGAGAGGTCGCCCACTGGTCATCCCATCCCCAAACAAAGGCCTCGTTGATGAACTGGTCAGGTGTGTTGGGAGTCACGAGATACGTCAGTGTGTACGTGTCTGAGCCCAACGGTGCCAGGCGGCCACTTGCCATCCAGCC
>DATEYD010000295.1:0-1579 GCA_035583445.1 Minisyncoccota bacterium | reverse complement strand
TGTGTTCGCTGTCCATATCGAGTTGTGGCTGATAGTGGACCATGAATTCCCCACGTTCGAGGGCGCGCCGCAGATCGCCTTCCATGGCCAGCCGGTCCTCGATCTGGGCCTGCATGATCGGCGCGAAGAACTCGTAGGCGTTTCCACCCACGGCCTTCGCGCGGTACATGGCGATGTCGGCGTTCCTTCGCAGGGAGTCACCGTTCTCTCCGTCCCTGGGGTACAGGGCGATTCCGATGCTGGCGCCAACGTGGAACTCGCGACCATCGAGGGCCCACGGATGTCTACAGTCTTCAAGGACTCTTTCCGCGATCGCAGCAGCCTCTTCCGCTCGGGAGATTGCCGGCAACAGCAGCGCGAACTCGTCGCCCCCTGTGCGGGCCACGGTGTCGCTGTCCCGTACAGCGCTCACAAGTCGTTCGCCCACGATGCGCAGCAATCTGTCGCCTTCGACGTGCCCCACTGAGTCGTTCACGACCTTGAAGTTGTCCATGTCCAGCATTAGCACCGCGACGACCGTGTTGTTGCGACGCGCCTCGGCCAAAGCCAGATCAAGGCGATTCACGAAGAGGGCCCAGTTGGGCAGCCCGGTCAGAACATCGTGAAATGCCATATGCTGGATGGTCTCCTCCGTCCGCTTGCGCTCGATGATCCCCGCCAGCACACTCGCTGCCGCGCGGAGAAATTCCTCTTCTCGTTCATCGGGGCGGTGGCCCTCTTTCACGTACAGGTTAATCACGCCGAGCACCCTCCCCGCAGAGAGTATGGGTACGCAGTAGTGACCGTGGGGGGATATCTCCTCATATCGCGTCTCGTGGCGGTCGTCGACGCGATCGGCAAACGTGATTTCACCTGACGACGCTGCCTGACCGCAAAGGCAGCGCCCAAAGCGAACCCGAGCACAGCTATCCAGTAGCGGCGTGCCCAGGCCCCGTTGGGCCTTCATGACCAATACCTCAGGGTCATCCTCAACCAGGAATATGGCGCCCGTCGCATTCAGCGCTAGCCAGTCGATCGAGACCAGATGGTCAAGCGCACGCCCAAGCAGTTGCTCCAGCGAAACCGTTTCCAGCGACATCTGGAGCAATGTCCCCAGAGCCTCCCGCATTCGGTGCTGCTGCTGGGCTTCCTGTTCCGTCCGTTTGCGCTCCGTGATGTCCCAGAAAACGCCCAGTACGCCGACAGTATGGCCGTTTCCATCTGTGACGGGCGTCTTCACCGTCTGCACATATCCTCTTTGCCCATCCTGGACATACTCTTCCTCAATGTCTTCTGTCTTCCCGGACTCCATGACCCGCTTGTCGTCCTGTCGGTACTTCTCGGCCAACTCCTTAGGGTAGAAGTCATAGTCCGTCTTGCCGGTAACCTCGTCGGGTCTGATGTTCAGATCGCGAGCGTAGTTCTCATTGCACGTCACGTAGACCGAATCCCGATCCTCCAGGAATATCTTCTGGGGGAGGTGCTCAAGCAACGTCCTGTGCCTGGCCTCGCTCTCCCGCAGCGCGTCCTCCGCCCGCTTGCGCTCAGTGACATCGTGGAAGATGCCTCTGGTCGCTACAGGCTTTCCGTCCTGCAGCCG
>DATEYD010000294.1:0-1434 GCA_035583445.1 Minisyncoccota bacterium | reverse complement strand
CAATTCTGCTGTATGACTGGCACTCCTTAAAAGTCTGTCGGGGGATGCGCCAGTGACGTCGCAGGACCCTATCTTCTTGGCAGGCGATGTGGATAAAACAAATGCAAAAGGTTTCGTGGAAGAGGTTTGACGAGCCGGCACGACGGCGAGGCTCTACTGTCTCCGCCTTCTGACGTATACCAACGCACCAAGCATGACGATCGTGCCTGCGACCGGCAGCAATAGCGCCGAGAACTCCGGTATCCAGTCACCCACATGTACGACCATCTCATCAGTGTCGCTGTTGCCGGCAGCGTCCATGACGGTAAGCGTAACGGTGACATCGACGAGAGGAGAGTCGAACACGAACGTGACCTCCTCGCCCGTCAGGTCGACCGGACTTCCGTCCCACATGAAGGTCCAGGCCCAGCTCACGATTGCGACGTTGTCGGATGAGCCGACCGCATCGAACGTGACGAGCTCTCCCGCCAACACGCTCTGATCAGGACCCGCATCGGCCACCGGGTCCTCCGTGTCGGCGACGATTACCGCCGCAGTCGCAGAGCTGGAAATGTTGTGACCAATCAGCGCGAAGCCGTCGTCCACCCAGACTGCGAAACCGTACGAGCCCTCTGCTATGTACAGGTGCTCGACCGCGGGGCCGAACTCAAAGCCGGTGCCGTCGCCGAAGTCCCATGTGTAGCTGAGAACATCGTTCGGGTCAGCATCCGTTGCCGTCGCCTCAAACGTGTGGACCTCGCCACCATCCAGAGACACATCGACGAGCGGCTCAAGAACCGGTACGGTGTTGATGTACGCGAAAGCTGCATCCGTCACATTGTGCTCGTGCCCGTCGTCCACATAGACCCTGTAGGCGTAGTTGTCGCCCACAATGTAGGTGTGCGATGCGGACTCGACGGAGGACACGCTGACACCGCCGTCGCCCCACACCCATGTGTACACCAGGGGGTCGTCGTCCAGGTCATACACATCTGCCACGACATTGATGGGCGTGCCAGGAACGCCGTACACATCAGACAGAGCGGACAGCGTCGGCGCGAAGTTCAGCGTCACCGTCAGCACCACAGAGTTCGATGTCACGTTATCGATGCCATCTGAGACGTACAGGAAAGCCGTCGGAGAGCCTGCGGTCGCATACGACTTCTCAGCTGTCAGGCTCACGACCTCCCCCTCAGCCGTTCCTCCAAACGATTCGACATAGTACGTGCCATCACCGAAGGCTATCGTGAACTTCAGCGGGTCACCGTCAGGGTCCGATGCGCTTGCAGAGAAGGTTACGACTTGTCCAGTGTATGGCGTGTTGTCGTCCACAGACAGAAGGAGACCAGTCGGCTTCTTGTTGGCGGATGGGTTGTACACGTATACGCTACCCGAATCAGAGGTGTTGTGCCCGGGCAGTCCCGTGAGATCGTCCGCCCACACTGTGAGCGTGAA
>DATEYD010000293.1:0-27460 GCA_035583445.1 Minisyncoccota bacterium | reverse complement strand
TGCGACCCCGTCGTACTCCTCGTCCAGCTCGTCTGGTGGCAGCAGCTTCGGCGGCGGGTCAAGCGACTTCGGCTCCGGTGGTGGTGGGTTCGACTTCGGCGGGAGCATCAGCGGCGGGTCAAGCGACTTCTGACAACCGGACGTTCGTTGGGGGGCCTCTTCGGGGCCCCCTCTTTTTTTGCTCACGTCGACAGGTCTGCTACCATCGGTCATATGGACGAGCCCATCTTTTCCGTATCTGAATTCCTCGATCTCACCAACGAACTGCTCGGACAGAGGGACTTCACCGTGCAAGGGGAGGTGACTGGTGCGAAGTCGCATCCGACCGGCTTCTACTTCTCGTTGCGCGACCCCCAGGCGAATGCCCTGATGGACTGCTATATGAGTCCCTACGCCTATCGCGACGTCGGGATCACCCTCGAGGATGGGATGCTGGTCCGGGCCGGCGGCATCGCCACGGTCTACAAGCCCCGCGGCCGATTCTCATTCCGCGTGCAGGAGATCGCATTGGCCGGCGAGGGATCCCTGAAGAAGGCATATGAGGCGCTGAAGAAGAAGTTGACCGAAGAGGGGTTGTTTGACCGGAAACGGCCAGTGCCCGAATTCGTGTCCCGCATCGGGCTCATCACCTCCCGCACAGGGGCGGTCATCAACGATTTCCGGAAGAATCTCGCGTCGCTCGGGCTGACAATCAGCCATTACGACGTGCGGGTCGAGGGTGCCCAGGCGGTTTCCAGTATTCGACGTGCCCTGGAATGGTTCGATGCGCACGCTGCCCGCTTCGACGCGTTGGTGATCATCCGCGGCGGGGGATCGTTTGAGGACCTGCAGGCATTCAACGACGAGTTCGTGACCCGCGCGGTGTTCGGGTCGCGGTTGCCGACCATCGTGAGTATCGGGCACGAACGCGATGTGCCGCTCGCGCAGCTTGCCGCCGATGTCACTGCCAGTACGCCTACCGGCGCGGCGCACGTTATCAATGCGACGTGGGATCGGCTGCGCAATCTGCCCCAGACCGCGCAGCGGCTCGCGTATGAATATGAGGCCGCGTTATCAGCGACCAAGGCGGACGTGCATGCATCCGCTCACCGGCTTGCCGTCCATCTCGCGCGCATCGCGGGGCGGGGGATCGAATTCGAACAGCGCTTGCGGCAGGGTCTTGAACGCGTCGGCCAGCGCATCGCGCGCATGCAGGACCGGGTCGCATCGGCCGAACGCCATCTGGCCGCATCGAGCCCCGAGCGGCTGTTGCGCCTGGGATACAGCATCGTGACGGATACGGCGGGAGCGATCGTACGAAATACCGCCCAACTCCGGCATGGTCAAGAAGTCCAGACACGGCTGGCGAAGGGGTCTTTCACTGCCCACGTAAAAGAATTATCATCTCAATAATGAAACCGAAGAAGGAATCGAATGACGGCATCACCCAATCCCTGGAAAAGCTCGAAGCCATTGTGAAGTGGCTCGATGAGCAGGACCAGGTGGACGTCCACGAGGGACTCACCAAGGTCAAAGAAGGCGCAGCGCTCGTCAAAGAGCTCCGTGCACGTCTCAAAGACGTAGAAAACGAGTTCAAAGAGGTCAAAGGAGAACTTGAGGAGGATGCGCGTGAAGAAACATAGTATTGCCGTCGCCATCGTCGCCACCCTCTTAGTCGTCGGCGCATTCGGTTTGTGGCGTTTTCTCCTCCCGTTTTGGCCAGCGATCGGGCCGTCCGCAACGATTCCCTCGACGACGGTGAGTCCGGCACCATCCGGACCATTAGGGACCGCTGAGGGGTGGATATCGTCGCTCCTCGTCGACCAGGTCCCAGGTGCGCGTGACCTCGCGGTCGATCCGTTCGGGAATGTATGGGTGAGCCAGACCTCAGAGGGGATGGTCTCGCTCGTCACGTTGGCCGGTGAGACCGCGCCGCGCGTCGACGTCATCCTCCGCGACCTTGACCGGCCACACGGGCTCGCGTTCCATCCGGAATTCCCGACAATGCTCTACATCGCGACGGAGACCGCGATCTTCCGGGTCCCGACCTATTCCGACGGCCCCCTGGAGCGGATCGCAGCGCTCCCTGAAGGCGGTCGCCATTTCACGCGGTCGCTTGCGTTCGGACCAGATGGCCGGCTGTATGTGTCCATCGGATCCACGTGTGACGTATGTCACGAAAAGAATGCGGAGATCGCTTCGGTTATTTCAATGAAGGACGACGGCTCCGACCGTCGGACGGTCGCCACCGGATTGCGCAACGCGGTCTTCATCGCGTTCCATCCGCGCCTGACGGGAACGCTGTTCACGACCGAGATGGGACGCGACCTCCTCGGCGACCAGCTGCCGCCCGATGAAGTGAACTCCATCGACACCGATACGCCCGCAGCCGATTATGGGTGGCCCATCTGCTACGGGGACCGGGTACATGACACGAAGTTCGACCAGAACCAGTACATCAGGGACCCGTGCGCGGACACGATCGGGCCGGTCATCGCGCTCCCGGCGCATGTCGCGCCGCTTGGTCTTGCGTTCCTGAAGAATGGCGACCTGCTCGTCGCTGAGCACGGCTCGTGGAACTCATCGGTTCCTGTCGGGTACAAGGTCGTGCGATTCCGCTGGAATGACGGGGCATGGTCGCCGTCCGATTTCCTGACCGGGTTCCTCGTCGGCAATTCGGCCATGGGCCGGCCGGTGGATGTTCTGCCGATGCCGGATGGATCGGTCCTCGTGTCTGACGACAAAGCAGGAGCGATATGGAAAATCACGCCGCAATGAAGAAGATCCACCGATTTATCGGTCCGTACCAACTTGGGCAGGGGATCTGCCGGATTGACGATGCCGATCTCGCGCACCAGATGCGATCGGTGTTGAAGCTCGAACCCGGCGAGACGGTCATCATCGGCGATGGAACCGGCGCGGAAGTCCATTGTCGGATCGTCAGTTATGAACGGCGTGCGGTCATCGTGGAAGGGATGGCGATCGGCCGCAATCCGAACGAGCCAGCCCGGAAGGTCACGTTATACTGTGCCGTCCTGAAAGCGGACCATTTCGAACTGGCGGCGCAGAAAGCGGTTGAGGTCGGGGCATCGCGCATCGTTCCGGTGCGGACCGCTCACACCGTGAAGCTCAATCTCCGCCAGGACCGCATCCAGCGGATCGTTCGCGAGGCAGCAGAGCTGTCTGAACGGGGCATGATTCCCGAGGTGACCGAGGTCCAGGATCTCGATCGCGTGTGGAATGACGCGGGGAGGAACGATGTGAATTATTTCTTCCATCCTAGCGGAACGACGTTTGCCGGGGTCGCGAAAAGCGTCCGGACCGCAGGCGTGTTCGTCGGTCCTGAAGGGGGATGGGAAGAGCGCGAAGTGGAGCGTGCTCATGATCTTGGTATGCGCGTCGCCTCGCTCGGCGGCATCATTCTCCGCGCGGAGACTGCCGCGGTCGTCGCGACCTATCTCGTTGCTCAAGGTCAGAAATCGTGATATATCTGAACCCTATGTTCGAGAAACTCAAAGGCAAGAAGTTGTGTCGACGCCCAGCAGACGCCATCCTCTTCGGCGTAGCGGCAGGACTGGGCGAATTCCTCGAGATCGATGTCGTGTTTGTGCGCCTCGCGCTCGTGCTATTGGCCATTCTAACGCATGGCTGGCCGATGCTGATTGCGTACGTGGCCGCGATCGTCATCATGCCGATCAATCCCGCGCAGGATACGGTGTCATCGAACCAGGAGCCGAAAGACGTGACACCGCCACCCGCACAATCGGGGCACATGGATTCCGATCAGAATATGTAAAGAGGAGGCCCGCCGGAACGTCGGCGGGCCCATTGCGCTAGCTCATCTCACAGGTGAGGTCGGCGGGATCTTCAGGGATCGAGTCGGTCCGGCGGAAATACGTGCCGCGGTACCGAGACATCTCGCCGACCGCGGAGTTACCTGCTTCCTCCCAGAGTCGTCTGAGGTTCAGCTCCCTGCGATTCGTGAACCCCATATCGAGGAAGATGGCGACGGCGTCCAAGATGGCCTTCCGTGCCGCGTTGCGGGCGACCTCCTGTTGGGTGATGTCCCGCGCGGTCAGTGGTTCCATGGATTGCCTCCATATATATTATGTCTAACAATCTGAAAATTAGCAAGCTCTGCCGAAAAGCCCGCGCCATCGATCGGGAGCTGAAACTCCTCTTCCCGCGCGCAGGCATTGTGCTCAAATTCAATACCCCCTGGCAGTGCATGGTCGCCGTTCAACTGTCGGCGCAGTGCACGGACAAGAAGGTCAACGAAGTGACCGCGACGCTGTTCAAGAAGTACCGCACCTTGGACGACTACGTGCACGCCCGGAAAGGGGAGTTCGAACGGGCGATCAAGTCGACCGGCTTCTATCGAAACAAAGCGAAGAACATTCTGGCTGCCGCTAAGATGATCAACGAACGCTTCGGCGGCACCCTTCCCCGGACCGTTCGCGAGATGACGACGATCCCTGGGGTGGGACGGAAGACCGCAAACGTCGTGCTCGGGAGCGTGTATGGCATCAGCGAAGGGATTGCCGTCGATACCCATGTCCGGCGTCTGACGCGGCAATGGGGACTGACGAAGCACCAGGATCCGGACAAGATCGAGCGGGACCTGATGGCATTGCTGCCGAGGCGCGAGTGGTATGCCTGGACCTACCGCGTAATCGAATACGGTCGGACCTATTCTCCGGCACGGAAGCGCGACCATTCCGACGAGCCGCTCGCGCGGTTCTACGTCTGATGCTGGTATACTGAAGATATGGCTGATACGTCCGAGCAGAGGGGATCGGCGCTGTTGTGGTACGCACTAGGCGTCGACCAGGTGTATCGTGATTTGCGCAGTGGTCGTGATGGTTTGACCGAGGCCGTTGCCGCACACCGTCTTGCACGAACTGGACCGAACGAAGTTCGGATGCGAGATACCGATGGCGTATGGCGCATCGCGGTGCGTCAGTTTGTTGATCCGCTCATCTTGATCCTTATTGTTGCTGCGGTTCTTTCGTTTGCGCTCGGCTCCATACCTGATGCCACCATCATCGCGAGCGCGGTCCTGATCAATGCGGCTGTCGGCTTCTTCCAGGAGCGAAAGGTCTCCCTGATTTTTCAACAGCTCCGTGGGCATCTCCGAACGAGCGCGACCGTCATACGCGGGGGCACCTCGCGCTTCATCGATGCTCGCAATCTGGTACCTGGTGACATGGTCGTGCTTCGGCAGGGCGACCGCGTCCCTGCAGATGCACGCATCATGACATCGACCAGTTTCAAGGCGAACGAGGCTGTTCTCACCGGCGAATCAATGCCTGTCGAGAAGTCGTCGCATGCGGTCGCGCCTGGCGCGGCCGTCGGTGATCGGACCAGCATGGTGTTCATGGGGACATTGGTGGAAGAAGGCACCGCGAAAGCGCTGGTCACTGCGACGGGGCTCGGGACCGAATTCGGAGGAATTGCGGGGATGATCGTGCGCGAACGCCGTCATGACGTCACCCCCCTCCAGGTACGACTGCATCGCCTTGCAACGACCCTCGGCGCGATCTTCCTTGGGATTTCCGCGCTCTTGTTCGTGATGGGCGTGGTGACCGGTCGTGATCCATTGACGATGTTCCTTACCTCGGTTGCCGTGGCGGTCGCCGCGGTTCCCGAAAGCCTTCCGGTATCCTTAAGTATCGTCTTGGCGATCGGTGCGCGGCGCATCTTACGTAGTGGAGGCCTAGTACGCAAAATGGCCGCCGCGGAAGCGCTCGGCAGCGTCACGGTGATCGCCACCGACAAGACCGTGACGTTGACGGAGGGGAAGATGAACATCGATCGCATCATCCTCTCGGATGGACGCGAGATCTTTTCAGAACAGTTCATGGCGGCGATACGGGATCGTACGTCGCTGAGCGATATCCTTGAACGGCTCGCACTAGTTAGCAACGCATTCGTCGAGAACCCTGGAGAACCACAGGATCGTTGGCGGTTCTCGGGTTCGGCGATCGATAAGGCAATCCTTCGGTCGCTCGTCCGTGCCGGGATCTACGCTGATGTGATCGCGCGCACATGGCCGCGTCTTGCGGAAATACCCTTCCATGCGCGAAAGAAGTTTTCTGCATCACTCAATGCGGGCACGACCGGTGCAATTCTCACCGTACTCGGCGCTCCCGAGGTCATTGCCGCGCGATGCGGGAATCCTGAAAATCGCGAGGCCATGATTCGACGCGCGAGTGAACTCGCAGCGAAGGGATTTCGAGTATTGGCGACGGCGTACCGACCGATGTCGTGGAAGGAAGGGGACGCACTGACGGAGGATGCAGCACACGAGTTGATCTTCGACGGCCTGATCATATTCTCCGACCCCATGCGACACGACGTGAAAGAGATGATCCAGGTTGCACAGCAGGCAGGCATCCGGGTCATTATGGTGACCGGTGATCATGCCCAGACCGCCCAGTACGTCGGACAACAGCTAGGGATACTCTCGACGCCCGATCGATTCATTGAAGGAGCGCACCTACCCGACGACGCGGCGGTCATTGTAGAGCAATATGATGTTTTCGCCCGAGTCACACCCGAGCACAAGGTTCGCATCGTCGACGGGCTCAAGCAGCAGGGCCATTCCGTCGCCATGATCGGGGATGGCGTGAACGATGCCCCCTCGCTATTGCGGTCGGACATTGGCGTTGCGGTCGGATCAGGAACGGAGGTTGCGAAGGAAGCATCGGACCTCGTCCTTCTCAATGACAGCTTCAGCATTGTCGTTCAGGCGATCCGGCAAGGCCGCATCATCTTCGACAACATCCGGAAGGTCGCGCTCTTCCTGTTGTCGGATGCGTTCACGGAAATGATACTGATCGGCGGAAGTATGCTCTTCGGTCTGCCGCTGCCCTTGCTGCCCGCCCAAATCCTTTGGGTAAACATCATCGAGGATGTGCTGCCCGCGGTTGCGTTAGCCTGGGATCGGGGGGACGAGGACATTATGCGCCAGCCGCCACGTCGGATCGGGGAATTGTTCTCACGAGGGATCCGTCGGTTCATCGTCATGTTCTCGATCATCACCAGCGGCTCACTATTCGGCCTCTTTCTATGGCTGACCGATCATGGCTCCTTGGATCACGCGCGGACCATGGTCTTCGTTCTGCTGGGTATCACCTCGCTCGTGTACGTTTTTTCAGTGCGATCGCTCTCTCGGCCAGTCTGGAAGATGAATCCCTTCGGCAATCGCTTCCTGGTGGGCGCCGTCGTCATCGGGTTCGTCCTGTATGCGGTGGCGATCTACGTGCCGCCGATTGCAAGCGTACTGGCGGCCGAACCGCTCACCCGCATGGACTGGGCGCTCGTCGGGACGATCGCGGTTTTCAATATCACCGCCTTTGAGCTTGCAAAACGGATCTTCTTGAACGGTCTCAACCATCGTTCAGCATAAAAAAGCCCCCGCACAACGTCGTACGGGGGGCCTCGGGACCAACCGAGCTCAGCGTGGAACGGATACGGTCTGCGGCTCAGCAGGCTGTTCCATCTTCCACCGCAGCGGCTCCAACAGAGGAGCGACACGCACACGGAAGAAGGTACCGAACTGCTCGGGCTTGCAGTCGAACGCCTGCCCGAGGACCCGCTGTAGCCGGAACAGGGAGATCAGACACAGGAGGTCTTTGAGGTCGTGCCCCAGGACGATCTCCTCGATCCTGATCTTCCGGTACCCGTGGACGGCGACGAGGATGAGTCGCAGGGTCGACGGGCTCCGCATGATGCGGATGAGAACGTCCACCCGACCGATGTCCGTGAGGACGTCACGCCCGCAGTCCTTGGTGAAGTCGGCGGAGAAGATGGCCTCCTCTCCAGCGATTCGTTCCATGCAGGCACCTCCGAGACTCAGTATACAATATTATATACGATTAGTCAATATTCTCGAATTATACGCGGATTGCCACGGAATAGGCATGGTAGAATGGGGTATGGATCATGCACCGCAGGCAGCGCTCAAGGTCCCGCCTCATGAACCGGCATTGATGCGCCGGCATCCCGAAACGTTCGGTCTGGAGTCGATGAGCTATGGACGGGAAGTTCCCCAGGTCATTCGCGATCTCGCCCCCCAGTTGCATCGATTCGAAGGCGAAGTGGATCCCGACGAGGTTCGTGAGATATTTGCCGGCGTATACCCACGAGAGGAGATCGAGAGCGATCTTGCGCTCGTGGAACGACGCGAGCTGACGTTCGAGAAAGAGGATACCCAGCAGGAGAAGATCACTCGCGTCTACTCGCTCGCATTGGAGTACATCATCGCAGACGGTGCGCACGTATGGTTCAAGGATTGCTCCATCTGGCGCTCCTTCAAGTTCGACGATTACCAGCGCCAGGTCGACCTCTTCATGGATGTCCCGATCCCCGGCGGGGAACCTGTGACATTGGGACTCGATGTCGCATCGGGATTCGAGAACACGCAACGGAAGATTCAGCGCGCGCATGACGAGTACCAGCGTGGGCAATTCCATGACGTGAAGTATTTCGCATCGGACACCGACCCGGATCGGAAGCGCGGGTTTGCATTGGTGCCCCTGGCCGCCATCGGCGCCTCCCGGTTCGGCATCTCGTCGCTCGCACGCGCATACCGCAACTACCTCCGTGCCCCCATCGAGACCAAGATGACCGAGCTCCTACGGCTCCAGTACCACCCGCTCGCCGGCCAGCTCTACGAGGAGCTTCTGACGCAGCTGGAACAGGCATACATCCAGATCAGGCGGAAGGCGCGGGAGACGCCCGGCGCCCAGCATTCTCGCACCCATGTCCTGAGCGGACGGCTGCGGCAGCTCCAGGCTGCACAGAATCAACTGAAACGCTTGTACGCCCAGTGGCAGAAGGAGCGCAACGATTATCTCAAACAGGACCGCGATTTCGCGGCGGGGGACAAAGAGCTCGAGAACGATGTGCTCGAGGCCGTCCGTTCGTTCTGACTGTCGCGGCGCGCGCATTCCGGTATCATCTCCCTATGCGCGCTGACCGGTTCCGGAAGAAGGTGCTCGACCACTGGCGACGACACGGCCGGCATAATTTGCCGTGGCGCACGAACATGACCCCCTATCGGGTGCTAGTCAGCGAGTACATGCTCCAGCAGACCCAGGTTCCCCGGGTCATCGGCAAGTTCCGCACGTTCCTCCGGATGTTTCCCACGTTCCGCAAACTCGCATTCGCAAAACCGGTGACCGTTCTGGCAGCCTGGCAGGGCTTGGGATACAATCGCCGCGCATTACTCCTGCGGCGATGCGCTCAAATTGTCGTCCGGCAACATCGCGGATCGCTTCCCCGGGACCCGAAGGTCTTGCAGGGTTTCCCCGGCATTGGCCCCTACACCGCGGCGGCAATCGCCGTGTTCGCATACGATGTTCCGCATCCCTTGATCGAAACGAACGTGCGCCGAGTATACTTGCACCACTTTTTTCCAGGTCGCCGGAACGTCCCGGACGCGGCGATCGCACCGCTCGTCGCGCGCGACGTCCGCGCGGCACCGTCCGCGCGGGTATGGTTCTCAGCGCTGATGGACTACGGGACGTGGCTTGCGAGCCAGATCATCAATCCGAACCGCCAGTCCCGGCACTACGCGCGACAGAGCCCGTTCCAGGGGTCGGTGCGGCAGCTGCGCGGCCAGGTCGTGCGATTGCTCCTGCAGGGACCCCGAACGAATATCCAGATCGCCTCGGCATTCGGCGACGATCAGCGCCTTGCGAACGTGCTGGCCGGTCTGCAGCGTGAGGGTTTCGTCGTGCACACCAAGAACCGCTATCGGTGTGCATAAGACCCCCGTCAGAGTGGGATAGAATAGAGGTACCGACATGACCGTTCCCGAACTGATCGAGTACGTCCGGCAGCAGTCTCAGGCGGGTGTTTCCGCACAGGAATTGCGTGAGACGTTGATGGCTGCCGGCTGGACCGAATTCGACGTCGAGAACGCGCTCCATGACGTCGCTGCCGGCTTGCAGCCAATAACGGTCGGTGCGTCCATCCATGAGGATCTTGCCCAGGTGCGCGGCCTGGTCGCGCACCTGACCGCCCGCGTCGGGCGGTTGGAGGCACGCCTGACGAACGCGCCGGGCACGCCGATGCTGACCAATCCGGAGCCGGCGCTTCCCGCACCCCGCCGGCATTGGTGGGGGTTCCTGGCCGTCTCGCTGATATTGGTGACGGTCTGCGTTGGCATGGGGGTCACCTTGGCGGGTATCACGGCTGACAATGCGACACGGTCGTTCGTGACGGTCGCTGTCGCGGTGCTGGTAGTGGCGTTGTTCGGCTGGTTCTTTGTCCGTCACCAGCGCGCATGGCCGGCGCGATACAGCGCGGCGATGGCAATCGCGATCGGATCCTGGAGCACCTGGCTTGCCTGGCGCAGGTTCCATGTCATCGAAGGGACGACCGCGCTGGCGATTGGCGTCCTCTTCCTGGTGTACTTGGTCGTTGTGGCGCGCTGGATCAATCGGATCGAGCGTCGATAAGAATATGCATGAAAAAAAGCGGCCGGCTTCCCGAGGGAAGTCGGCCGTTGGCTTAGAAGCCGAGCGAGAGGCTTGCCGAGACGTACCACCGGTCGGCGCGGTACGGGATGCGGAAGTACCCGTACGGAGTCGGCTCGATGAACTCCATCGAAGTGGGGCCGACCACGTAGCGTCCCTGGATGACGACGCCCATGGGCGACTCTTCCGTCTTGCCACCGATCCCGAGCTCCAGGCCCACGAACTCCTGCCAACGGTGCTGGTGGGTGACCCCCTCTTCGCCCGCGAAGCCATAAACCTCGTTCCGGAAGTCCGTGAGGCCGCCGGAGGCGCCTGCGGAGTAATCCTCGGCGATCAACGGGTCGTAGGAGGACTCGTGCTGCTCGACGTAGAGGCGATTGCGCACGAGCCACAGCTGCCCTCCGACGAGCGGGGCCACGGTGAGTATGTCTTTGCCGACCAGGTCGTACTTCAGGGCAGCGGACAGGGCATGTCCGCGCACCTTGAACTCATCGCGTCGCTGTGTGTGGTACCGCTTCCCGTTCAGGTAGAATCGGGGCGGCCGCGCTCCGACGGTGAAGAAGTCCGATTCGATCTTGAGATAATCGAAAGTGTTGTCGTAGTTGAACGTGACTTGCTCACCCAGCTGCCATCCGGTCTGCAGCCAGAGGTTCCCGACCAGCCGGGCGTCGAACATCAGGTTGAACGTTCCCGAGCCGCCGCCGTTGGCCTCGGCGGAACGCCGCTGGTAGAGCGGGAACGTGTCCATCGCACGCACGGGAAACGGCCGTGAACCCCAGACCCAGAACTCCGCTGGCGGACCGAGCTGAAGCGGGCCACCAAACGCGGCGCCGGCATCGCGCAGCAGATCGTGGATCGACTTGTCTGCGTTGTTCGTGAGAGCGTACCCCTCGGGCTTGAAGGTGTGGCCGTCCAAAGGGCCAGCGCCGCCCACAACGACGCGGAAGCGATTCCGATCCGGAACTCGTTGCGTGCACGGATCATCGTTCAAGAGTCCGTATGCCGCGCGCTCCTTGTCATTGCACGGGCGCCTGGTCCAGGCGAAGACAGGGGCAGCCATCAAGGCCGCCACGACGAAACACATCACGGTACGCATGGTGCCTCCTTGGTAACTGTTCAGTTTTTCATGAACGTCTATGTATATGACATATAATATACACACTGTCAATACCCGTGGAAAACTCCGGTCTGTGATTGTTGAATTCGCGATATACTTAAAGGGATGCCTCCCAAGAAGAAATCCGCAGGTACCAAGCGCCCACCGAAGCGCTCTATTGCCGTACGGAAGCGCGTGGCTACGGTCCGACACACAAAGGCAGTGAAGAAATTGGCATGGCGCACGGGCTCGGTGGCTCTGTTGACCGCGTGCGCGCTCGTCCTTGCGGGGCCATTCACCTACGATTCCCAGACGCATCAGGAACTGACCGAATCAGTCCAGGCGTGGTCCGTGATAGGGAACCGGTTCCTCGGGTTGGATCTCGGTGCGGTCCGCGACAACGTTTTCACGCTCACGTACGACCTCACCCGCCAGATCCAGGTCGTCGACCACAACACCGCGCATCAATCGCTCCTTTTGGGCGCCGCGAACTTCTTTTCACGGGGTGGGGTACAGACCGTTGCGGACGCCCTGCGATGGTTCAATGTTTCGCTGACTTCCCGGCAGGCGCAGGCGATCGGCCTGTGCCGCTCGTTGGCCACCTTCCATCGCGGGGAGGATATCGTGGTGCCTGCCGATCCGTACCAGTACGGCATCGCCTCCTGGTATGGGCCCGGGTTCCATGGCCGACTTGCCGCGTCTGGCGAGGTCTATGACATGTACGGCATGACCGCTGCGCACCGGACGCTCCCCCTGGGGACCGAGGTCCGCGTCGTGCATCAGCGCACCGGCAACAGCATCATCGTGCGCATCAACGACCGCGGGCCGTACGTCGGGGGCCGCATCCTGGACCTGTCATACAAAGCGAAAGAGGCGTTGGGAGCGGGGGATCTCGCCGCGATCTACATCGAACGCCTGAACCCCTCAGCGTTGGACGTCGAGTGCAAGTAGAGTGGTAAAAAAAGCCGCCGCCTCATGACGGTTGCAAACTATACCACGATTTTCGTGATAGAAAAAGTCCTGTGGCAACGGCCACAGGACCTTGAGTACGACTCCGCGCTCAGCGGAACCGATACCCGACGGGGAGGAACTGATGGTACGCGACCCGCTCTCCGTAGATGTAGATGTGACCCGTCGCCGGATCCCACTCGAGGGGATTCATGCCCTTCTTGCCGACGAAGAAGATGGCGTTGATCTCCTTGCCGGGCAGGTAGTCCTTGCAGAGCTGGTAGCTTGAGCAGTACTCGCCCTTGGTCCCGTAGTCGCGCGCCCCGAACTCCTGGTGGTACCGCTGAGGCTTGTCGTATCGACTCGGGTCTCCGTACGAGGCGTCCTCCATCCCGAGCGTCGACCAATGCGTGATCCGGTTGGAACCGTCCCCCTCCACGTACACGATGCCAGCCCAGGCGGGCAGCATCGATTTGTCCAGGAGCACCTCCCCGGCGATGGTGGCGTAGAACGGGGTCGAAACGGTCTGGTTGCTCAACGGACTCAGCTCCGTCACCCGGAACTCCAGGAGCTTCGCTGGCGCCTCCTCGCTGTACTCGGCTCCGGACCCGGTGATCTCATTGCGCTGTCCACATGCCCCCGACCCGATGACCAGGATGATCCCGGCCACCAGTGTCAGGTACCGCTGCCTTCGCATCGTTCTCCTCCTGAAAGAAGCCCTGACTACCAAGACTTCTACCTATACCACATACATAAGTAAATGTAAAGCCCTACCGCAGGGTCGCCTTCAGGACAACGTCCTGCTCCATCGCATCATGCAGTCGCCGCGAGTCCGGCCATTCCACCATGCCCGGCTGCGCATTGGCGACTGTGAGCCCCGGTTTGTCGACATACAGGTAGTCGCCGTCGGTCTGGCATCGAACGACTCAACACCGCGGCGTTGGATGTCGAATGTCGCTAGGCATGAAAAAGAAAGCCGCCGCCTCTTGCGAGGCGGCGTTGCGCTAGAAGCGCAGGATCAGACGGGCGGTGACGTCGTACCAGCCGGGCTCTATGCCCAGCATGAGCCCTTGGTCCACCAGGGTGTCGGTGAAGTGCTGCTGCTCCCGTTCGCCGTCGGTCAGGAGGCGGATGCTCACCCCGAAGCCGACGAACCGGTCCTTGCCGGCGGGATAGAGCTCGCCCTCGAGGAGCGCGAACAGGCGCGTCTGCGACGAACGGTCGATGCGGTGTACCTCGCCCCTGGTGACGAACCGGTCTTCCGCGAGGACGTCGCGGAAGTCGAACGTCTGGGTGCGCCGATACGTCTCGATGTCCACGACGTCCCGAAGGTATCGGCGGTGGACGCCGCCGCCCATGAACACCGAGACGTAGCGGTTCTTGGGCTCGAGGTCCCACTTCAGTGCGAGCGCGAAGTCGTCGGCGATGAAGCGATGGTGGTTCGTCTGCTCGTCGCCGAAGCGGAACCGGCAGAGCGCGTTCCCGCAGTTCACGAAGTAGCTGGCGTGCTGGAGCGTGGTGCCGACCCCGATCTGGCGCTCCGGCGGGCGCTGCCAGCCGAACTCGATCCAGACCTGCTCGTTCGGCGACCACTGCGCCGACACGCCCCAGCCGACGGGCTGCACCGACGACGTCGCCGTGCTGGTGAACTGCTGCCGGGTGTCCTTGGTCTCCCGCTGGTAGGTGTACGCGGCCGGATCAAAGGCCGTCGTCATCATGTTGTTGGCCATCAGGTGGCCGGAAAGCTTGAGCTTCGGCCGTGGCTTGTCCGGGACCGGCAGCGGGGTGCCCGGGGCGTTGGTGCGCAGCCCGGGATCCTCCGCGCAGATGTACTTGCCGTTGATCACGAACTCCTCGCCGAGGCACTTGGGGTCGTCCGCCATGGCGGGCACGGCGAACGCCGCGAACAGCGCGACCGTCAACATCCTTCGCATGTCAAAGTCCTCCTTCTGTTGAACAGGTTGGTTATACCATGGACTTTTAAATGTGTCTAGGCCTGGCAGTCCGCCAGCTCGCGTCCCATGAGCATGGGGACCGCGAGCCGCTGACGATGGGTCTCGCCGCGCAGGAGGTCCGTTTTCCGTGCGGCCAGGTGGCCGCGTTCGCCCTCATGCTGCGCATGGGTCTGGGCGAGGTGGCTGGTCGCCACGTAGACCGAGTGCTTGCCATACAGGGCGTCCAACGCGTCCGTGCTCTCATAGACCTTCCGGATCTGCTCGATCGCGACGGAGGCGCCGAACAAATCTGGCTGCGCGCTGTCGTCGGTCACCATCCCCGCGAAGGTGACGCCCGTCGCGCGGTACCGGGTGCCCTGCCGATAGAGGTAGGGGAATGCGTGCTCGGCCGCCGCGATGATGGGGCCGGGGATCGCGGTCGGTCGCGAGAGGCGCAATTCGACGACCGTATGTCGGAATTCCTGGGTGCGGAGGATGAAGACGATGTCACGCGCGGCCATATGATAGCGCCGCGCCTTGATGCACGCGTTCTCGATGTTGCGTGAGAGCTGCGCGAACACGAACGCGCGGTCGACCGAGGGAGGGGTGAACGTCTTGAACTTCTGGATGCTCGCCTGGGTCATCTTCGGTTCCGTCGCCAAGGGCATGACCGACACGCCGTTGAGCTCCTGCCAGATCTCCTGGAACGGCTTGGTCGTGTGCTCGAACACCCATTCCAATGGGATCTTTGCCATCTGAAGCGCGGTCGTGACCTGCTGCTTCGCCAAGAACGCGGTGATCTGCGGGCCAATGCCCCAGATCTTCTCGACCGGCAGGTCGCGCAGGTACTCGTGGATGCGCCGCCCGGGGATGACGGTCAGGCCGTGCGGCTTCTTCCATTTCGATCCCATCTTCGCGAGCACCTTGGTCGGCGCGAGGCCGATGGAGAAGGTGGAGCCCAGTTCCTCCGTGAGCGTGCCCTGGATCCGGGCGGCGATCTGCGCGTACGACGCATGGTGGAGGCGACGCAGGCCGGTCAGGTCCGCGAAGCATTCATCGACTCCGTACTCCTCGACGTCCGGGGTCCAGCGCCGCACGACGTCGTAGAAGCGCTTCGACAGGAGCGAGTAGGTCTCGTAGTCGGAGGGGAGGATGATGGCGTCGGGGCAGAGGCGCCGGATCTCGAAGAGCGGCATCGCGCGGGTGACGCCCCGCGCTTTCGCCTCGTAGCTCATGGACGCGGCGATGCCGCGTTCAAGTCCGGTAATGACCGGCTTTCCTTTGAGCGCGGGATCCCGCGCCTGTTCGCACGACGCGAAGAACGCATCCCCGTCGATATGGAGGATGGCGCGCGGAAAACTGGAACGAAGGAGCGGGGAGCCACACATGGAGGGGCATGGTTAATATTTTCGGATGACGGCCTTGACGACCGCAGTGACGTTGAGCTCCTCGGACGGGACAATCGGGCGGAATCGCGGATTGGCCGGCTCGAGCACGACGCGGCCGTTGCGGTGCCGCAGGTATTTCATGGTCCAGGCGTTGTCGACCTCGGCGATGATGATGTCGCCATCGTGCGCGGTCGCTCCGCGCTCCACGAGCACCATATCCCCGGGCATGATGCCGGCATCGCGCATGGATTCGCCGCGCACCTTGAGCATGAAGGTCGCCTCCTTGTTGCTGATGAGCCATTCGTCCAGGCTCATCGTATCGGCCAGTTCCTCCTCGGCAGGCGAGGGGAACCCCGCCTCAACGATGCCCAGCACCCGGGCATGGCTGAACGGATTGACGAGGACGAGGTGGCCGTCCCGATCGCGCCGGATCACGTCCGCCTGCTCGAGGCGGGCAATCAGCTTGGTGACGGCGTTGGGCGAGCGGTAGCGGAACAGGCGCATCATCTCCCGCCAGGTGGGCATGCGATGCCTGCTGCGGAAGAAGTCGGTCAGGCGTTCGGCGGCGGATACGGGGTTCATGCCTCCAGTGTAGGTGTACACCTGTACACCAGTCAATGTGGATAACCCATCCGGTTTGCCGACCCCGACATGCTCGGCTATCATGGCGACATGGCCGCGAACGCCTACCGCAAGAGTCCGGTCGTGCTCGTCCGCATGTTCATCGCGCTCCAGTTCGCTGCCGCCGCCCTCTACTACCTCGCCGCGATCGTGGCGGACTACAAAGAACTGTGGGTGGCCTCCCCGATCGGTCCGTATCTGAGCTTCGAGCCCGCGCAATTCATCCTCATCTTCGTCGCCGAGGCGCTCCTCATCTCCTATAGCTTCGTCCTTTGGTATCGCACGACCCTGCGGCTCTCCGGCGGGCGCTTCATCCTCGAAGAGGGAGTTCTCCGGCGGAATCATCGCGAGGTCCCGCTCAACCGCGTCGCCTCCGTCTCATACAATCAGAGCATCATCGGCCGACTCGCCAACTACGGCACGGTCCAGCTCTGCGACACCGCGGGCGGGACGCTCGTGCGATTGGGAAGCATGTCCGATCCGCGGGATGTGGTGGAACAGATCACGGGATTCCTGAGCGTCGCCGATGTGCATCCGCGCGACCTCGTGCAGTCACGCGAACATGCGCGGCTGGAACGCAAGAGCACGCTGCGGTGGGACCTGAAGAGCGCGTCCATCAACCGCTCCCTGGAACGCGCGGCCATGAAGACCGTCGCCGCGTTCCTGAATTCGGGCGGCGGGCACCTGATCGTCGGGATCGGGGACGACGGCAGCGCGGTTGGACTGCACCACGACTTCGAGACGTTGCAGCGCAAGGACGAGGACGGGTGGGAGAACCATTTCAACAACCTGCTGGCCGCATCGATCGGACCGGGTTTCCGTCCGTACGTGCAGGTGCGGCATTTCACGCATGATGGAAAAGCGTGCGCCGCCATCACAGTGGCGGCATCGCCGCGCCCCGCATACATGACGGACGAGGGGAGGGAAGAGTTCTTCGTGCGCACCGGCAACGGCACGACCGCCCTGAAGGTCTCCGAGGCGCACCAGTTCATCACCTCCCGGTTCGGCGGCCGGGCGAATTGATATCCACAATGACAGGGCCCCCGGAGAGGGTATGATGACGACATGCGATCGGTGCTCATCTTCCTCGGTATCTTCCTGCTCGCGGGCTTCTTCGCGTGGTCGGTGTGGTCAGGCGTGCAGTCCGGATCCCGCGAAGCGGCGATCCTCGAGGCCATCGAAGCGGGACAGCCGACGCCGACAACATTCCCTGAACCGCAGCTGGTCAGCTGGGAAGGGCATGTGACCCGCACCCTCGCCGGGGGCCGGGGGATCGAGGTGAGGAGCGTGGCTGCCGAGGGGGGATGGTTCTTCGCCTACCGTGCCGATGATGCCCTGATTGAGCAGACCGAAGGTTCGGTCCTAGTGACCGGGCTGTGGCAGGGCATCTCCTGCGAATACGGCCGGTGCGCCCCTGAAGTCGAGATCCAATCGATCGAATTGCTTCCCGTCGTTCCGGAATGAAGCTCACGAGCTCTGCCTTCATTGATGGCGACCCGATGCCGACGCAATACACCTGCGACGGCGAAGGGGTGCCGCCGCCGTTGACCGTCTCCGGCGTGCCGCCAGAGGCGGCCTCATTGTCTCTGACCGTCACGGATCCAGATGCGCCGCGCGGGACGTTCACGCATTGGGTCAAACGCGACATCGCGCCCGGTTCCGAGGACCTCTCCGGTGGCACGGAGGGCGGCAACAGCGCCGGCCGGCGGGGCTGGTACCCGCCATGCCCACCCTCAGGCACGCATCGGTACGTCTTCAAGGTGTCCGCGCTGGACGGCGACGGAAAAGCGATCGCGTCCGCCCAGCTGATCGGGACGTACGGACGTTAAAGGCGGACGATGAGGCCGTCGTACGCGAGATCGACTCCGGAGCGCCGCGCGATGCGGCGCACTTCGTTGTACGGGGGCCAGGTCACGCCGATCTGGGTCAGCAGCGTGCGCTGCGGTCCGATCCGCCGCACGATTGCCAACGCCTCGGCGAAGTTCACATGGTTCGGGAATGCCAGGTCATAGAGCGCGCAGTCCATGATGAGGAGGTCGGGATGCCCGATGGTGCGGTACGAGTGGGGAGGGATGCTCTTCACATCGGATATGAGGACGATGCGGCGGCCGCCGACCGATATGGCGAATCCCGCGGTCGGATGCGTCGCGGGATCCGGCGTGTGAAGGACGCGGAACGAGCGGATCGTGAACGGTCCGACCGGAATATCTGTGCCTATCTGGAAGACGTGTTCGTCGACCTCTGCTGACGGATGGTCCTCGTGATGGCGTTTCCACGTCGCCGCTGCCGCATACACCGGCAATCGATCGATCCCCATGTGTCCGATCGCCTGTGCGAGGTACGGCAGGCCGCCGTACGCGTCCGAATGCGGATGGCTGATGAACACGGCATCCAGACGCTTCACGTTCTTGAGCTGCCCGACGACATCGAGCGAGACGTCGAACAAGATTGCGGTGCCCCCTGAACGCATCATGAGCGACTGCTGGAGCCGCTTCGAACGGCTGCCGGGCTTCCGTGCATCGCGGCACGAGGGCCGCGAACAGTCGGGGCGGGGGATGCGACCGGAGGGACCGGTGCCCAAAAAGGTGATCGCAACGTTCGGCATACGTGCTAGGATAGCAAATACCATGGTCGCATACGATGACTTCGCGAAACTGGAACTGCATGCGGCGACCGTCACGGCCGCCGAACACGTCGAGGGATCCGAGAAGCTCCTGAAGCTGCAGCTGGACGTCGGGCCCGAGTTCGGTCCGCGGCAGATCGTCGCCGGCGTGGGAACGGCGTACGAACCGGAGGCATTGGTCGGCACCCAGATCGTCATCGTCGCCAACCTGGAGCCCCGCATGCTCATGGGCCTGGAATCCAACGGCATGCTCTTGGCGGCGCGTGACGAGAACGGGACGCCCGTGCTCCTGCGCCCCGAGCGACCGGTCCCGCCGGGCAGCAAGATTAACTAGATTGCGATACCGGAATTCGCAGGAATTGCGGATTTTTCATTTTATGGTACAATATGCCCTAGAGGTGAGCCATGGTGCTCTCGATGATTCTCGCCGCGGCCATCGGTCTCGCGCCGACGCTTCCCAAGGACGTGCCCGACGTGAATTCCTGGGAGGTCGTCTACGGCGGGCTGCTTTCGAGGACGATGTGGATGGACGCGGTGCGGCCCGGCGGGATGACGATCAAGTTCCTGCAAACCCGGGGCATCTGCCCCGAGTCCGAGGGGGCTGATTGCGCCTACCTGGTGCGGTACCGGTACCGGCGCAACGTGGTGGAGAGGAAGCTCGTCTCGTTCGTCCAGCAGTACGCCGTGGTCGGTCCCACGGGAGTCAGCGCCCAGGGCGTCTCCTACTACCGCTACACGATGCGCGGCAATATCCCCGTTCCGACCTTCGACTTCTACTTCCTGAAGGGAGACCGCTGGCTGTCCGAGGAGCCCGGCAGTGAGGAGTACCTGACCGCTGGTCACTTCTTCCGTATGCTCAGCGATCAACACCTCGGGAAGTAGGTTCCGAGGACGCACAGGCCCCTGCCAACACACCGGCAGGGGATCTTTTTATTCGATGACCGTTACGCGATCCGGGTCGGCACCTCGTCCAGCGGCACCTCTTCCTGGGTGCGTTCGGCCATGTTCTTCAATTGCACGACGCCCTTCTCGGACTCTCTGGCGCCGATGATGGCGACGTACGGGAATCCGCGTTTCGTCGCCCAGGAGAGCTGGCCTTTCAGCGTCTCCTCATGACCTTGGTAGAGTTCGGTCGCGATGCCCGCGTCCCGGAGCTTCGCGGCAAGCCGGAGGCAGTCGTCATGCGCTTTCGGTTCGAACTTCAGGACTGCGACGGTCGCGCCCGGTCTCACCTGCGGGACCAATCCCAATTCGTCGAGCGCGGCGAAGAGCCGGTCGATGCCGATGCTCGTGCCTACGCCCGCCAGCTTCATGGGGGAGAACCGCTCCACCAGATTGTCATACCGCCCGCCCGAGCAGATGGAGCCGTAGCGCTCCAATCCGCGCAGGTAGGCCTCGAACACGGCGCCCGTGTAATAGCCCAGGCCGCGGGCGATGGAGAGGTCGATGGACCAAGCGGAGCGGGGGATGCCCAGGGCATCCAGGTGCGCCACGAGCGCGCGCAGTTCCTCGATCCCTTCGTGCGACCGAGCCGAGAACGCCAGGAGCTTGTCGGCCTGGTCCAGGAGCGCGATCGGCGAATCGGCTCGCAGCGACAGAAGTTCCTGGATGGCATCCACCTGCTGAGAGGTCAGGCCGAGCTTGTCGGTGAGCTCCGCGGCGACCGCCTCCCATCCCGCCTTCTGGAGACGATCCACCGCCCGCAATACCGCGGGCGTCTTGGAGAGCTCGTAGTCCAGGAATGCGGCGAGGCCGTCGAATATCTTGCGGTTGGAGATGCGGATGCCGACCTGTTCGCCCAATCCGAGCTTCGTGAAGACCGCATGCATGAGGGCGATGATGTCGGCGTCCGCGCCGACCGTGTCCGAGCCGATGATGTCGGCGTCGCACTGCACGAATTGGCGGTAGCGGCCGGCCTGCGGGTGCTCGCCCCGCCACACGTTGCCGATATGGTAGCGGCGGAAGGGGAACACCAGGTCGTCCGCGTGCGCGGACACATAGCGGGCCAGGGGCACGGTCAGATCGAACCGCAGCGCAAGCGGTTCGTCCTCGTCGGTGATGCGGGCATGGTAGATCTGCTTGGCGAACTCGGGATCGCCGCCGGTCAGGACCTCTTCGCGCTCCAATGCGGGGGTATCCAAGGGCAAAAATCCATGCAGACGGAAGATGTCCGCGATCTGGTCCATCATCTGCTGCCGCGCGGCGGCATCCGCGGGCAAGAGATCGCGGAATCCGGATGCCGGCTGCGGTGCGATGCGTTCGGTCATGCGAGTATGGTACCGCTTTTCGGCGTGCCCGCCCAGTGATACCCTGAATCTCATGGCACAATATCCGGACATCCGGCGGAAATGGACGCTTGCGACCGTCTTCTCCATCGTGTTCCTCGATCAGCTGGGCGTCGGCATCATCCTTCCGGTCCTCGCGCCGCTCTTCTTCGATTCCTCGGCCTCCCTGTTCGGCGGACCGTTCGACCTGGCCAGCCGCGCCCGGGTCCTGGGTTTCCTCATCGCCGTGTATCCTGCCGCGCAGTTCTTCGGCGCGCCGATCCTCGGAGCGCTCTCGGATCGGTACGGACGCAAGCCGGTGCTCTTGATCTCGTTGGCCGGAACAGCCTTCGGCTACCTCCTGTTCGGACTGAGCATCCTCTGGGGGAATCTGCCGCTGTTGTTCTCCGCCCGGCTGTTGGCCGGATTCACCGGCGGGAACATCGCGACCGCGAATTCGACGATCGCCGACATCAGCGAACCGCAGGAGAAGGTCCGCAATTTCGGGATCGTCCATGCCGCGTACGGCCTGGGCTTCATCCTGGGACCGTACACCGGCGGGAAGCTCTCGGATCCGACGATCATCTCCTGGTTCTCCTATACGACCCCGTTCTGGGTCGCCGCCGGCGTGGCGATCGCGAACATCTGCATGGTGCTCTTCGCGTTCCGTGAGACCTTGCGCCAGCGCCTCCTGACGGTGATGGACCCGTTCACGGGGCTTCGGAACATCCGCAAAGCGTTCACGCTGAAGACCGTTCGGACCATGTTCATCGTCGTGTTCCTCCTGTGGTTCGGGTTCAACGCGTTCACCCAGTTCTTCCAGGTGTACCTCATCGAGTACTTCGGCGTGACCCAGCGCGTGTTGGGCGGGGTGTTCGCCTACATCGGCATCTGGCTGGCGTTCACGCTCGTCGTGCTCAACCGCTGGGTCTCGCGTCGGGTATCGGCGCGGCGCGTGCTCTCCATCGCCATGCCGATCCTGTCGGTCGTCATCTTCCTGCACCTCTTGCCGCGGGAGTTCTGGATGTACTACACGATCCTGCCGTTCATCGCCCTGACCATGGGCCTCATCATCCCGAACACGGCCGCGGTCGTCTCCGGCCTGGCGGACAAGCAGTCCCAAGGCGAGATCATCGGCATCATGCAGTCCATGCAGGCGCTGGCCATGGTCTTCCCGCCGATCATCTCCGGATTCCTGGTCGCGTTCCATGTGGCCTTGCCGGTCGTGGTTGCCGTCGCCTTCATCGGCATCGCCTCGATCGTGTACGCGGTGTGGTTCGCCCGCGTGCCGGAGCAGATCTTCCACGAGGTATAAAAAGGCTCCCTTGCCGGACGGGGCAAGGGAGCGTGCCGATCACCGCATCATGCGATCGCAGATCGCCCGGGTTCGGGCGTCGCGGTCGCACGGTATGGCGCCCGGGGGCATCGGCGTCGGCATCGGGGCTGGATCGACGACGGGAGTCGGCTCGACCGGGACGGCCTCGGGCAGCACGTTCCGGGCCATCCGGATCTCCGCGGGCGGGGTCGGCGTTGGCGCGGGTTCGACCACGGGAGCCGGCAGCGCCGGGACCTCCTGTCGATGGGTGATGAGGTAGGCGGCCTCTTTGGTCGCGGGTCTGAGATCCTCACCCTCCATGACACCGGGGCGGTCGAAGCACTGCACCTTCCCGTCGCGCACGAGGAAGAACTTCACGGGCTCGCCGGTCCGGGGATCCAGGAACGGGTCGGCGCAGTCGGTCTCCTTGGGCGCTTCCAGGGAGTAGGCGATCTGGTGCGCCTTCCGGTCGAGTTCGGAAGCCGCCGCATCCTCCAGGCGTGCCAGCCCGGGGAACGCGGTCAGGGTCGCCAGGGTGTACAGGAAGATTGGCAGGGCGACCGCGAGCTTGTACGACCGGGGCAGCGTGCGGCTGAACGCGGTGATGAGGATCATGAAGATGGCGCCGGTGAGCACGAAGGCCTTCGCGTCGATCAGGCCGAACGCGCTGCTCAAGGAGCCGCCCGCGACGAGCGCGACGATGGCGGCGACGAACACCTTCAGGAGGCGGCGGACCAGGGTCGAGAGGGAACCGACAAGACGGCTGATCATGGGATTCTTTCTCCGGCCGACGGCCGGTGGGTTGTCGACGAACGACGGACGGTATGATTATACAATATATATAGAAGGTTTGTCAATTTCCCGCGGGTTGCGCCATTGCGGCGCTCCGCTATACTGGGGGTATGATCAAAGTAGGGGAGCCAGCGCCCGATTTCCGCTCCGTGACCGCGTATCAGGCGGGATCGAAGGATTTCACGACCGTCTCCCTGTCGGACTACCATGGTCGATGGGTGGTGCTGTTCTTCTATCCGCGCGATTTCACGTTCATCTGTCCGACCGAGATCCGTGAGTTCGCAACGCTCCAGAAGGAGTTCGATGCCTGCGGCTGCGCCATTCTTGGCGCATCCACGGATTCCGCGAACAGCCACCAGGCGTGGTTCGAGCGCGACCTGCCGCAGGTGACGTATCCGATCCTTGCCGATACGACCCACATGGTCAGCAAGGCGTACAACGTGCTGGACGCCGAGGGCGCATCCCAGCGCGGCACCTTCATCATCGACCCCGCTGGCGCGATGCGGTGGTTCAACGTGTCAGACGGGTCCGTCGGCCGCTCCGTGAAGGAGGTCGTTCGGGCGCTCAAAGCGCTCCAAACCGGCAATCTGTGTCCTGTTGAATGGGAGCCCGGCGGGGGATTCGTCGGGCCTTCCAAACCGAAGAAAAAGAAATAACCAATCTATGGCAACATCCAAACCGTCGGTTGCTCGTGATGTGTTCCTGTATTTGCTCATGATCGTGGTGTTGGGGATGAGCGCCGGATCCTTAGGCAACCTCATCTTCCAGATCATCAACCACGCGTTCCCTGAGGCGACGGACTACTCATACGCCATCATGGCGATGCGGTTCCCGATCGCCATGCTCCTGGTCGCGATCCCGGTCCTCATGTGGGTGATGCGGCGCTTGCACCGGGACATCACCGAGGATCCGGAGAAGCTGGAGTTCAAGGTCCGCAAGTGGCTGTTGTACCTCACGCTGTTCGTTGCCGGGCTCTTCGTGATCGGCGACCTGATCGGCCTGATCTACGGCTACCTCAACGGCGACCTGGACATCCGCTTCGCGCTGAAGTTCGTGACCATCCTCGTCATCGCCGCCAGCGTCTTCTACTACTACCTGCGTGAGCTGCACGGGGAGGTGCGCAGGAAGGCGAACCTGGTCGGCTGGGCGATGTTCGTGGTGGCGCTGGCCGCCGTCGTCTGGGGCTTGATCCAGGTCGGCTCTCCCGCGCAGCAGCGGGCACGCAACCGCGACGTCCAGCGGGTCTCCGACCTGTCCACGATGCAGTACGAGATCATCAACTTCTGGACCCTCAAAGAGCGGCTTCCGAACACGCTTTCCGAGCTCGAGGACCCCATCCGGGGCTACGAAGTGCCCACGGATCCCGAGGGCCTGGCCTACGAGTATTCCCGCACAGGGACGATGAGTTTCGTTCTGTGTGCGACCTTCGCAGCGCCATCCGAAGAGGAGGCGCCCCAGTCATTCCGCGACCCGTACGGCATGCAGGGGAGCTGGGAGCATGGCGAAGGGAGGGTGTGCTTCACGCGAACGATCGATCCGGAACTGTATCCGGTGAAGACCCCGTAATTTCTGAACCTATGACGAGAACCTACCTGATCGTCCTCCTTGTCGTTGCGCTCATCGGCGTTGCCGGCTGGGCCACGTACCAACAAATCTCCGGGGACAATGCCGGCTTGCCGGGATTTTCCTCTCCCTCACCCTCCCCGACCATGACCGCATCACCGACTCCCGACACCGCAGCGACGCCCGGTCCCGTGCAAACGCTTGAAGGCGGATTGCAGGTCCAGGATCTCAGGGTAGGGGACGGGGAAGAGGCGAAAGCCGGCATGACCGTCTCCGTGCATTACTCCGGATGGCTCGCTGAGATCGCCGAGGATGGGAGCGTCACCGCTGGGACGCTGTTCGACTCCTCCCTGGAGCGCGACCCGTTCTCGTTCACGCTCGGCGCCGGGGGCGTCATCAAGGGGTGGGATGTCGGCGTCGCGGGCATGAAGGTCGGCGGCGTACGCGTCCTGCTCATCCCGCCCGGCATGGGGTACGGTTCGCAGGGAGCGGGGAACGTGATCCCGCCGAACGCGACCCTCTTCTTCCAGGTGCAGCTTCTGGGGGTGGGGAAGTGACACAACACATTCTTCCGAACGTCAAATATCGACAGGTACCAAAAGGTTGATAACCTGTGGATAACTCTGAACAGGGAAAATGTTTCGCGTCATAAGTCAAGGTATCATGCGGCCTTCCGAGGGCCGCATGATGGCGTCATGGTCATGCACACCCGTGGGAATGGAGGGGTATCGGATCGATATGCTTGCGTGAAAATATATCATTCGCGCGATCATTCTCGACCCTACTCTCCCCCGCTTCCCGTGGGGGTTTTTGTTTCGCAGAAGCGCGCTGCGGCTGCCTATGGGACGCCAATGCGTCGCATAACGTAATAGGGGGCGGAGAATCCTCCGTTCACGGATTTCTGCGAACCCGTTGGGCTGGATGGACGATTTGAGAGAAACCGCGGAAAAGAAGCGAGGGTCTCCCCTTGCAGAATGGCGCAATCCCCTCTACCCTTGGGGCCATGCATTCGTCGCTCGTCCGTATCGTCCTCATCGTCGTCATCATTCTTGCGGCTGCAGGGGCGATGGTGTGGCTGGAACGCACCCCGATCAACCGGCTTGCGAACATCCTAGGCATTACGGTGACGCTGTCCGACATCTCCGAAGAAACACCGGAACCGTCCGTGCCGCCGTTGTCTGATCGCGTGCCCGCCTTGTCATTGGGAACGGTCGCGATCCAAACGCTGCAAGGCTCGAATCTCGTGCAGATCGGGGCGGGCACCGCGGTCTCGTCCGACGGCCTGATCGTGACGACCGCAGCCGGTGCGCCGTACGGCACGGGCACCTATTCGTATCGCGTCATCACCTCGCGCGGCGTGACCGCGGTCGCCCGGCGCGTCGCGTACGACACGCAGAACGCGCTCGTGCTTTTGAAGGCGGAGCTGACCGATCCGGGGACCGTGCCCTTCACAGCGCTCGTTCCCCGTGCGGGAGATACCTGGACGGCGATCAGTGCCACCGTGGCGCGCTCCGCGTATGCCCCGGTCATCCTGCCTGCCGCCGTCGTGTCCGCGACCGCGGAAAACGACGTGAATTTCTCGATAGATCGCGCCTTTTTGGGGCAATTGGCGGGTGCCCGGCTCGTGGACCGGAACGGCGTTACCGCCGGGCTCCTGAAGAACGCGGGGACCCTGGGCATCATCCCCGCCTCGGCGGTGAACGCGTTCGTCACCCGGTATCTCGATTCGATCCGAGGCCGATAAGAGCCATGGACACGCTATTGCGCAACCAATTCCTTCGCACGGTCCTCGCGCTGTGCCGTCTCTCCGTGCGCGCGGATGCCGATGACATCCGCGAGGATGTCGCGGGAGAATGCGCGGACGCGTTGGAGATCTGGTCGACGTCGTTGCCCGATATCCGGCTCTCTCTGTTGAAGCGATGGAGCGACGGCGTAACCGCGCTCTTGGATCGGCTCCAGGGACAACAGGGAGTGGATCGCGCGTTGCTCGTGCGGGCGCAATTGATGCTGCTCCGCCTGCAGGCACGGTTGCCGCAGCCTGCGGCGCAACCGAAGCGCGAGGAAAAGCCGAAAGCGACGCTGGTGAACGAAACGAAATTAAGTGGGAACAAGACGAAAGTATTGGAAGCCGTCGCTGCATCCCCGGATATCCGCTCGCGCGACCTGATCGGGCAATTCAAGGGATCGATGGCGCCGCGGACCGTGAAGCGGCTGCTGGCGGAATTGACCTCAGGCGGGTTGGTCGCGCGCATCGAGAACGAGGACGGGAACGTTTCCTATCGGCCAAGCTCTTGACCATCGGTGCCCGTTTGGTATAGAAGCCGCATCGCAGGCATCGCTGCTTCATACCCTGCCGTGACGCTTTCGTGGACCGCCATCCCTCCTCGGTTCACGATGGCACCATCGCGGCAGGATATGAACCAGCGATGAGGGGGCGTGAGTCATGAATC
>DATEYD010000292.1:0-1126 GCA_035583445.1 Minisyncoccota bacterium | reverse complement strand
TGAAGACGAGCTTCGGCGGCGCGGTCCTTCCGGCGTAGACCTCGACAGTCATTGCGTCGGTAGCGAGCACCGCCCGGTTAGTCCCGGTGAGGTTGAATATAGAGACCTCAGCTGTGTCCGGGTCTCTCGACGAGGACTTGTCAACTCGGAACGTGTAATCGAACGACTGGTCGACCTCGATTGCGTTACCTGCTTCGTCGGCAAAAACGAACCGAGCGAACCGAGCGAATCTATCGAGCCCCTCGGTCACTCGGCCTCCCCAAGCGGGATGTAGACCAGCTTCCAGCGGTCCCCGAGACCCGCGAAGTCCGGGTCGTCGTTACCCTGCTGGTCTATCAGCGCGAGCATGCCGAGCTGGTACAAGCCGCGGCCGAAGAGCAGGTCTCGTCCAGTGACCAGTGCAAGCCCGTGGCAGTGGACGTCAAGCTCGTCGATATCGACATCTATAATCCATTGCTCGGGTTCACCGAGCCACAGGACGCGGAAGACAAACAGATACCCGTCGAGCTCTGTGCGGAATTCGTATGCCGGGTAGGCCTGAAGAGGTACGAATAACATGGCTAACCCACTACTCCAGCGGCTTGGAGCGCCGCCAGAAGTGCTGAAATGTCTTCTGCCGGTTCCGCCGGTTGAGTGCCCTTGTCCGCAGTGCCCACCTGCTTCAACCCAGCTTTCGTCTTCGCCGCGGATTTCTTGAGCAGCTTGTCGAGCGGCACTTGTACCGTCAACGTCTGAGCCAGCTTGACATGCTGGAAAACCAGAGTCGCTTGAAACACGAGCGAGTTGAGATGGGTAACATCCTCGATAACGTCGAGGAGCACCATGTTCGGGAAGTTCCCTCGCTGGAGGTCGACCGTGACGAGCTGCCTCATGTCCTTGATTCTCAGCACAGCCTCTCGCTTATCAGCAGCAGTGGTCGTAGTTGTCATCGTAGCCGCGGCTTCTCCAACGGGGGCCATCCGGTTATCCGTCGCAACGACATCGAGAGTGAGTGTTTCAGGCAAGTCGACGACATGTTCGCCGATTTCCGAACCGTCCTCGATAGGGTGCGTCGTGACCGACTTCGGGGCGCTCAGGGACATCCGAGTAACCACGTCGATAAACACGTTACCTATCAATGCCGAGT
>DATEYD010000291.1:0-1923 GCA_035583445.1 Minisyncoccota bacterium | reverse complement strand
TCGTCATCGGCAGGCTGACCAGGTTCCATCCGACAGACAGGACGAGGCGCCAACCAATCGTGGCCGTCGTGACTGCGCTGACATTGTGTCCTGCGAGGCCAGTCAGGTCGTCGACATACAGCGTCACGGTCCAGGTTCCGGGTTTCGTGTAGGCGTATCCGACGGATATGCCGACCTTCATGGCCGAGCCGTCGCCGAAGTTCCAGGTGTACCTGAGGTCCGCGTTGTCCGGGTCGTACGCGTCACCGGTGAAGGTGATCGTCGTCCCAGTCACTCCGCTGTACGGGCTCAAGGGCGTCACGATCGGTGGCTGGTTCGGAACCACGATGGTCAGCGTGATCGGCGTGATTGTCACGTTGTTCCCCGTGTCGTCGAGCACGTATAGAGACACCGACTTGGTGCCTGGGCTCGCGTACGAGTGGCTGGTGGTCTGGCTGTACAGCTCCCCTGCAACCAGAGATCCGCTGGTCCTCACGTCGTATGCGTTCGGAGTCCCGGTGTACTGGAAGGTCAACTTCAAGACGCCTCCGTTACCGTCGCTCGCGGTTCCCGTGAAGGTGATTGCCTGACCAACCTCTACTGTCGTGGCCGACGCTGAGAAGACAGATATCCCGGGCTGAACGGGTACCGGAGTCACGACATTGGCGGTGTTCTGTCCGCTCGCGTTGTGTCCAGCGATCCCGGTGAGGTCGTCCGCGTACACCGTCAGGGTGAACGAACTCTTCTGCTGGTACGCGTGGGTCGCGCTCGGGGTCGATGTGACTGTTCTATCTCCGTCGCCCCAGAGGAACGTGTACCTGAGTGCGTCTCCATCCAGGTCGTTGGCGGTCACAGTGAACGCGGTGTTGATCTTCCACCCGACGTACGGGTAGGCAGGCACCGATACCGTTGGCTGTCTGTTCGCACTTACCGACACCAGCACCGTTGTCGAGACGGGCCTTGGCTGCGGGCTCACGTGGTTGTCGGTTACTGAGAGAGTCACGGAGTACGATCCTGGGTTCGCGTATCTGTGGTGCGGGTTCGCTTCTTGCGATGTGTAGGTGTCGCCGAAGTTCCAGGTGTAGTACAGCGGGTCGTCTTGGTCGTCGTCGGCGCTCGCGGTGAAGGCGATCATGTTGCCGGTGTTCGGGCTACTCGGCGCGTATGATATGCCAAGGCTGTGAGGCGCCGTGTTCGAGGGATCGCTGACTTTCACTGTGATAGCCCGCACCGAAATGAACCCGTCAGCCGTGTTGGCCTCCTTCACTGCGAAGTACGCGGTGTAGTAGCCATCCTTCGCGTAGATGTGGTTCGCACCGGAAGATGTCGACCATCCGCTGGGCGTCGTGCTGTCTCCCCAGAACCACTGATAGTTGAGAGTGGTCCCTGGCGCATCCGTCGCGGATCCAGTGAAAGCTTTGCTGACTCCCTTGTCTGCGTTCACAAGAGTGGCCAAGCTACTGATCTTCGGCGCCGTGTTCGGGTTCGTGGCTGCTGTCCCGTTGGGCGAGATCTGCATGTACAGGTATGGCATGGCCCAGTCAGGCATGAGCTGGTACTGCGCTGCCCAGTCGCCGTATCCTCCCCATTCTCCCTTGTATGCTGCGTAGAGGTCCTTCCTGTAGGCGACGAGCTGGCAACCGAAGCTGTCGTATGAGATTTGCTGCATCTGGTCGGTCAGCTGTCTCCTGGCGGTCGGGTCCATCGCAACAAGGGACCTGTTGTAGAGGTCGTCGAAGGTCGCGTTGGACCAGTAGACGTCCTGCCATGTGCCGATCTCCATCGTCGTCAGCACCGACAGCACGTCCGTGGACGGGTCGGAAATGGGCGAGAAGATCCAGTCCCAGAGCCATGTGTCGTAGTCCGCCTTCATCCAGTCCTGGCTGAGCTGGTTGTAGGTCTTGATTACGAGGTTGAGCTTCACACCGATCTGCGCTGCGTCAT
>DATEYD010000290.1:0-2041 GCA_035583445.1 Minisyncoccota bacterium | reverse complement strand
AGGAGGGGTAGTACCGGACCGGCGCGTACCACTTGAACGCGATGACGGATACGTTCAGCCGGTTGAGGATCACCCCGAGCGCCGTGAAGAACGACGTGAACTGGACGAGTCTCACGCTGCGCCTCCGGATCGCGGCCCCGTACAGGAAGATCGGGAGCACCACGAAGCCTACGACCTCCACCAGGTACCAGTAGCCCATCGGCGTGGCGAGCAGGCCCCAGTGCCCGCCGTGGACCAATTCGATGACCTTCAGGAACAGGTAGGCGAAAAGCGCGCCGATGCAACCCTTGGCGAGACCCAGGAGGATGTCGTCGTGGGAGGCGCGCAGGGTCTTGCCGATCTTGTCATGGAAGACCTTGTGGGTGAAGGTGCTCTCGATGATCACCATCGACAGCCCGGCGAAAATGCTCGACACGAAGAAGAGGATCGGGATGTAGTGCGAATACCACAGCGGGTGGATCTTGGCGGGCGCCAGGAGAAAGAGCGCCCCCAGGCCGGACTGGTGGAGCGTGGAGAGGGTGATGCCGAAGATGACCGCTCCCATCGTCATCTTCGCCACGACCCTGCGGGCCTTCTCCCAGTTCACCCACTCGGCGACGGCCGGGGAGAACTCGATGAACTCGCAGATCATGTACAGAAGAAAGTGCCACGCAACCAGGAAGAGGACCGAGCTAAAACCGAACGAGTTGCCGATGATCGGGTTCACGACGTTCCAGGGGCGTCCCAGTTCGAGGAGCAGCGCCCCGGCGTAGAACAAGTACGCGAGGAATCCGTTCAGGACCGTCACCCGGACGATCGGCTCGTACTTCTCGAATTTCATGATGTGGACGACGAAGGTCAGCACGTAGGCGCCCCCCGCGAAGGCCACGCCGGCGAACAAGTTGAACCCTTTCAAGATCCCCCACGGGTAGTCCTGGGAGAGGTTCGTGACGGCCCCGAGCCCCAAGTAGAACCGGATCGCGATCAGGGCGATCCCGACCACGATGATCGTGCCGGTGATGACGTTGAAGGGCGTCCAGATCTTCCCCTTCGGCTTCATCTCGGAAGCGAGGAACCGCGCGAACTCGCGGACGGCATGGAGGGCCTTCCGCGCCCCCCCGGTGTCGTTACTCTTCCTTTTCATGGTTTTTCCCTTTGTTCCCGTTTTCGGCGAGATAGTTCAGGCCGATGAGGAAGGACGGCCACAAAACGAAGACAAGGGGGACGCCGTACAGGAATCCCGACGTGTGCTCCGGGTAGGGCGTCGTCCCCAGGTCGGTCCGGAACCCGAGCTTCTCGAACGGGACGGCGGAGAGGTACATGGTCCCGCTGCCACCGACCTCGTGCTCCCCGTAGACGTGGTGGACGTACTTGTCGGGGTTCTCGCAGATCCGGGTCCTGGCGATCTCGAGCAGCTCCCTCCTCGTCCCGAAGAGGGAGGCGTTCTCGGGGCAGGCATCCACGCAGGCGGGACGCTCGCCGGCTTTCAGCCGTTCGTAGCAGAAGATGCACTTCCGGATGTACGGGAAGGCGCTTCCGTACTCGAACTTCGGGATGTCGTGGGGGCACGCGATCATGCAGTACCGGCACCCCATGCACCGGTCCTTGTGGTAGATGACCGGACCTTCCACCGTTTTCTCCATCGCTTTGGTCAGGCATGCCGAGGCGCAGGCGGGCTGGCAGCAGTGCAGGCACTGCCTCCGCACGAAGACCGGGCTGTCCGGGTTCTTCGCGTTCGGGTACCGGTTGAGGACCGTGAACGCGCCTGGGGAGGTGTCCCTCTTCTTCTCGAAGACGCTGTCGCTCGAGAAGGAGACCTCCGGCTTGGGCAACCCGTTCTTATCGTTGCACGCCTCCTCACAGCTGCGGCAGCCGATGCATTTCGTCGTGTCGACCAGCAACCCGTAGAACTCGATGCTGGTCATGGCCGCCTCCGAACGTCGGGGAGCGCCCGCAAGCAGGCTGCAGCCCGTCACGCCGGCAAGTTTCAGGAAATCCCGTCGGTTGACGCTCATCGGTATCCCTCCAGTCGTTATGGGGCCCCGTTCGGACCGGTGCCCCT
>DATEYD010000289.1:0-5611 GCA_035583445.1 Minisyncoccota bacterium | reverse complement strand
TGTCTCGGCATCCAATGCGCTGAACGAGGGCTCCATCGTATCGACGTCCGCGTAGCCCACGAACACCTTTCCCTCTGAATAAGTTGGGACGCTTGTCGTCTGCCATAACGACCCGATATGGGCAGCCCACATCTCTTCACCGCTCCCGCCATCTACCGCCATTACGTAGCCGTAGGCCGTTGTGTAGTACACCACTCCGCCAGCGAAGATTGGCGACACATACGAGGAGCTTCCGCCCCGTCCTCCGTACGTCCACATCTTGCTCAATGGTAGGTCGTGCGGTTGAGGTGCGCTCCCCTTTCTAGCCGGATCGTGCTGGTAAGTCGGCCATTCGAGCGAATCCGGACCTGGGACTTCGAGCCTGAACCTAGCAGATGCCGTCTTGTCCGTGTCGACCGTGGATGTCCCTCGGAGAGTCACTGAGGCATATGAATCAAGTGGAGTGCTCTCGGGAACCGAGACCGCCACCACAATAGGGTGCGACACGAGTCCAGCAAGGACACCGGTGTCCGGCACGCCGTCCCAATCGTTGTCTACCAGGGGTGAGACCCCGTCCGATTCGTAGAGCGCGACCGGCCATGGCAGGGTCGACGTGAAGGTCAGGTCGATCACGTCCAGGGCGGCCCCAGTGTTCGTCACATTCGTTGAGAAGTACTCCGTGCTGCCAGGAGGGGACGTCCTGTATCCGCCTGGGCTAATCGTCACTCCAGGCGGCGGGATTATTGTAGTTAGTGTCACTGTTGCTGAGACATTTGCGTCATTGCTAGACGTGAACGTCAGGAGAGAGGTCTCCTGATCCCCAGGGACGACACCAGCGGGGACCGAGACCTTCACTACTATGTGAGTCTCATTCTCGTATCCGAGCGGCCCGGTATCCGGGACCCCGTCGCCATCCGTGTCGGGCAAGGGGGTCGTACCGTCTGAGCAGAACAGGGCGATGGGCCATCCCATCGGACCCTGGCTGAGAGTCGCGTCGAATGCGTCCGGGCCTGAGGTTCCGACATTCTTCACGGTGACTGTGAATGCCACCGTCGAATCCGGCACAGCGCTCATCTCCTGGAGCTGGGGTTCCACCTCGACCCCCACTGGGAGCTTGCCTTTGAAGGCATACATATGACCGTCCCAATCCTGTACCCATACCCAACCGTTGGACACAGCCGGGCTTGATGTCGATCCGTAGGCCAGCTGCTCGGAATCAACTATTGAACCGCTGGATGCGCTAAGTGTGTACAATAATCCATTCGTTGCGGTTCCGAAAACGTATCCATTCGCATAAGCAACGGAACTCTCGACGTGCGCTGGAATGCGGACCGACCAGATCGTGGATCCACTCCTTGGGTCGAGGGCGTAGAAGTATCCGTCGCTGTAATTGTAAATATCAGTGGCCCCGTAGAAGATGGCTGAGTCGCCGTATGCCGGGGTTGACAGCCAGACCGACCCAACACTGCGCTGCCACACGACCTCTCCGCTGAGGCTGTCCAAGGCGTACATCGAACCTGCGTTAGTACCGATGTACACTATTCCATCAGCGCACATTGGGGCGGAGACCGCCATTCCGTCGAGTGGGCTGGACCAAAGAAGCTCACCCTCGAACTCATCAAGGGCGAACGCGTAGCCATCGGCAGTGCCAAAGTACACCGCGCCTCCGCTTATCGCCACTCCGCTGGGCCAGTAATTGTTTGACTCGTACCTCCAGACCTCGGCGCCATTGTCCGCGTCAACTGCGAACACCTCGCCATCCCATGCGCAACCGAACACGAGCCCGGCAGAGACTGCGACCGGCGTTCGGGCGTTCAGGTCCATACCCCTCTCCGGGCCGAAGGACCATATCGTGGCCCCGGTCGTCTCGTCCAGAGCGTACATGTATCCTCCGCCGTATCCGTAGGAGATGGTGTAGACGATCCCGTCCTCGGCTGCCGGTGTGCCCGTGTAGAAGTAATCGTCTCCAAGGAGTCTCGACCAGAGCAACCCGCCTGTATACGGGTCGTGAGCACGTATCAAGCCGTCCATCGTGGTCGAAAACAGTATCCCGTCAGCGAGCACAGGACCTGACCAATCACTCTCCAAGTACGGCGCAGAGACCCACACCTGATCCAAAGGCGGTGTGGTCAGGCTCGGTGAAGCTCCCTGACGCTGGTTGCCGTTATGGAACGTCGGCCAGTCGATGTTCGGTGGGCTAGGCAGTTCCAGGACAACCAAGTTCGTGTCGTTCGCATCGACGTCCAGCGAGGAAGTTCCAGTGACCGTGGTTATCTCGAGCATGCCTGGCAAAGCCGCAGACGACACCTCGACTCTCACGCCGATCGTCACATGGTCGAACGGAGGTATCGGGCCCGTATCCTGCAGGCCGTCCGAGTCCGTATCCGGCAAAGGCGTGACGCCGTCCTGAGAGAGTATTGAGAGATTCCAGTCGTTCAGGGACAGGGCAGTAATGTCGATGGTGTCAGTGAATGCTCCGGTATTAGTCACGTTCATCCAGGCGGTTCTGACATCGCCGGGACTTACCTGGAAGTATGACCTCGGTCCGATGTCGACACCCGGCGGAGGCACGATGCTTATGATAATCGCTTGTCTGTCGACCGACACATCAATGCTAGACCTGAAGCTCAGGGTCGCAAGCTCCATGTCGTCAACGCTTGCGCTCCCGGGCACGGTGACTCGGACGACTACACCTACCGGGGTACCTTTGCTGATTGGGCCCGTGTCAGGAACCGAATCGCCGTCCGTGTCAGGAAGGACAGTTACGCCGTCGGCCTTGAACAGCTCTATGGCCCAACCCTGGGCGCCAGGAGTAACGAATGCGTCGAAGGTGTCCGCCCCCGAGGAGCCAGTGTTGGTCACGTCGATCGTGTAGTCCACTACTGACGACGGAGTCACATCCTTAGTCTGAGAGGTCGGGCGGACTACTAGCCCCACGGGAATCTGGCCCATGAAGGCGTGAATCGCCCCGTAGTAGTCCTCAATCCACACCCAGCCTTCGGACACGGATGGACTGGAGGAGATTCCATAGTCGCTAATACGCTCACTATCGGCCACCGTTCCGTCCAATGCATCAATCACGTACAGGTATCCTTCGAACATGCCCACGTAGATGAAACCGTTCGCATAAGCGAGCGAACCGTAGCTGGTATAGCTGAGAGACACGCTCCAAAGGAGCGATCCGTCAAAGGCGTCGACAGCGTAGCACATGCCGGACTCGGTAGAGAAGAATAGCGTCGATCCGTCAAAGGCCGGCGTGGAGTAGAAGAACGCCTCGAAGCCCCCGACCTGCCAGACGACATCTCCGGACCACTCGTCTAGACAATATAGCGTGCCACCGTACGTGCCAACATAGACGCACCCGCCGGACACCAAAGGCGCCGAGTTGACTTGAACATCAACCGCTCGTTCCCAGACAAGGCTGCCCGTGGATGCGTCCAGGCTTATGATCCGAGGAAAGTCAACGGTACCTATGAATATCTGGCCGGCGTCGACTGCTATCCCGCCGAACGGAAGATCCCCTGTCTGATAGGTCCATTCCATCGCACCGGTGGTGGCGTTCATGGCGAAGATCTCGCCTGACCATGCAGCGCCGAAAACCAAACCATACCCATCGGCCATGGCGATGCGCGCGTTGAAATCGATACCCGTTTCTGGTCCGACGGACCAGAGAATGTCCCCTGTGAGCTCATCGAGCGCGTAGACCGTACCCCCGGAGATGTTGACCGGTTCTTCGTAGAAGGTAGTGTACACGACCCCGTCGGCCACCGTGGGAGTGCCCGTGTACATATCCCTGTCGCCGAGCCTCGCGTCCCATATGAGGTCTCCGGAGAAGGCGTCCCTCGCGCTTATGACGCCGTCCAACGATGTCGCGAAAAGCATTCCATCGGATATGATCGGTGACGAGAACATGGAGTAGTAGGTCTCAGACGAATTCCACTGCTTATCGATCGGGGGTGAGAACAGGCCTGGCGACGCGCCCACGCGGGCATTGTTGTTGTGGAACGTCGGCCATTCGTCGCTAGATGTCGGTGCAATGGGGCTCGCGGTCGTTGTGAACTCATAGTATCCGCCGCCGTTGTCAGCAATGGCGAGATTGCCGGCCTCGTCGGTCGATTCTATTGAGAAGTAATAGGTTGCGTTCTCATTGAGTCCCCTGATCATCAACTCGTGGCTGCTGGAGAATCCGGGATCAGACCGAGATGAGTTGGGAGGAATTGAATCGCCATACCTCGTGACCGAGCTGGAGGCCTCGTCAGTGGTCCAGACAATGGTCGCACGATTGAATCTGATGTTGATGACGCCGATGCCTGATATCACCGGGGGATCGTCGTCCACATAGGCATGGTCGTAAGTCAGGCCGCTCCCGCCCAGCCCGTCATCTACGTCGTAGTACTCTGCGGTGATATTGTCTCCGTTCTGGACTTGGAGGATCACATCTCCGTTTATCGGGGCGGCGGAATTCTGCAACTGTATGACACCTGCGAACACAGCAGTGTCGGCTCCAGTTTCAGTCAGAAGCAGAGCCTCTGGTAAAGCCTCGGTCGCGCTGTACATGTTCACGGTCACCATCTCGATCGAGAGCGGGTCCGTGTTCAGGCCCAAGTCCACGGCCTGCACGATGACCGTAGCTGAGGACTTGTACACGTTCTCGTCCATGCGGACGGCACCCTTGTCAGTGGCCAGGCCGCCGGACATGACAATAGCATAGGGCTGTGGTCCCGAGGGGACATTGTACCCGGACACCGTCACAGTCCATAGACCCGCCTTGGGGTTCGTCAGGACCAGGACGCTCTCGACATTGTTCAGATGGTCGGACTCCAACAGGGCCGGGTCGGGTGTAGACTCGCCCGGATCATATCCCTGATACACATTTCCACGGTAGACGGTACCATCGGGAGCGGTGACTACGAGATTCAGGTCATTAACGAGAGCGGGAGAGGTCAAGGGCACCCCGGGATAATCCGTCCAGACAAGAGTGATCTCGACCGGCATCGATGTGTCACCGATAGCCATGCTGTAGCTCACCGAGCCACCAGTCTCGAGTCCGGCCCTGTTGTCATAGATCGATGCACCCCGGGAGTCGTTCTGGAAGAAGAGAGCATCGTCCAGCAGTATTCGGCCCCAGCCCTGGTTGTTGTTAGGGTACTCTAGCTGGCCGTTCGCGTAGGCGCCATTCCCTGTCATCTCAGCTGCGCTGTTGATCAGGGTGGCCTTCACGAGCGCGGCGGACGGGACGAATCCGTCGCCAAGTCTCTTGGTCCCTGTCGGGAAGAACCCGTCCATATAGTACTGACGAATAAGCGCGACGGAACCCGCGACGGTCGGAGTCGCCATGCCAGTCCCGCTCAGCTGCCAGTAGTCGTCCTGTGTAGAGCCTGGGTCCCTGCCGCGAACGGACCATGTCCCGCTGCCCGGCGCCATAACGTCCGGCTTCACTCGGCCATCCGCGCAAGGCCCTCGGCTGCTGAAGTCCGCCACGTTCTCCAGGTACATGCCGTTCTCCGTGGCCCCGACGGCGATGACGTTCTTGGCGGCGGCAAACGGGCTGATCGAGTACAAGCTCGAGCCGTAGTTGCCTGCGGCGAAGCAGACTATGAAATCCTGGTTGTTCAAGAGGAAGTCGTCCGTC
>DATEYD010000288.1:0-1402 GCA_035583445.1 Minisyncoccota bacterium | reverse complement strand
CAGGCGCACGACCGGAGCCGAATGGAACGAATCGATTGCTCGGGAGGTCCGAGTGACCATAGCTCGAATTTTTCAGAATCCTAGAGCTGGATATTGCGCCTGAGAACGCGACGAAGACAATAGCCCAGAAATGCAACCCGGCGAGCAGCAAAAAAACCCGTTGTAGCGCGAAAAAATGAAAGAATTGGAGAGAGGCCGCCTGCCCCTCTCACGTGGGAAGGTTTGAATCAAGCGTTGTACGCAGCCAGGAACGTGTACCAGTCCATGTCCACGGCATAGGCGACGTCCAGGTACGCGGCTTTGTATGTCGTCCAGTCTCCGCCTACGCCCCACCAGAGCGTGAGCCCGTGGCAAGGCGCTGCACCCGGCCCGTTGTCGAACGCAAGCACCGAGGAGTCTATCGCTGCTATCATGGCCGATGTCGCCGATCTCAGCACCGTGTCCTTGATCTTCGTGTCAGCCAGTAGCCACTCGCCGAGGTCCGCCATGTCCACGTGCTCCGATGTCGCCCAGGCGCAGTACGCGCTGCTCAGCGCGGTCTTGTAGCTCTTCTTGTAGATGCTCAGGTCGGTGTACATCCTGGCACTCCACGCATCGAACACCGATGCCTGCGCGCCGATGCTCGCAACGTCCACGGCCGAGAGAGCGACAGTCTGCGCCCAGTTCAGCGGGTCGTAGTATGCGGCCCATCCGTTCACCATGTCGACGGCGACCTGGTCCGGGGTCCTGAGAGCGTTGTTCGCGAGCGGCGTGAACATCAGGTCGTACGGGAAGCCGTTCATCGGAATGGTTTCCTCCGATGCGACCATGTTGTCGACCATGCCCGTGAGCGACGTCTCGTACACGACCTCGATTGCGGCCATGTTGCAGCAGTCGAACGACATGACGTCGATGTACACGCCAGCGCTCACCAGCGCCGCCCGGTACTCGGGCATCGTGATCTTGTCACCCGACGTCTGGTCGTTGCTGAAGTACCTCCACGCGTAGCCGTGGTCGGATGCCGTGACGGCAAGGTTGTTGGACGGGTAGAGCGTCGACACCTCAGTCAGGAACCAGGCGAACGTCGCGCCGTCCCCGAAGTTCATCTCGGGATACGTGTTCACGACCTGGGCGGTGCCACCTTCAATCTCGATGAGCTCGATACCCTGCGTGCTCATCCTGTCCAGCATGACGACGATCTCTAAGTCGGCGCTAGCTGGTATATTCAGTAAGGCCGGGAGACTGTACTCGTCATAGTACCGCTCCAGATCGTTGTCGCCGTTGTAGAAGATGGCGAGCGTCCACGGGACCGTCTCACCCTCCGCTCTCGTGTTGCCCACCAGCATCATGCTCGGGGCCACGAGAACGCATGCAATCACAACACCTAGGCACAGCTCTGCAATGCGTCCCATCATATGTTTTC
>DATEYD010000287.1:0-1439 GCA_035583445.1 Minisyncoccota bacterium | reverse complement strand
GCTGTAACTCGCCCTCATGAAGCTGGATTCCGTAGTAATCGCGTGTCAACATCACGCGGTGAATATGCCCCTGCTCTTTGCACACACCGCCCGTCAAACCATCCGAGTTGGGTCCAAGTGATGATGCCTCTGATTGGGGCGCTAGAACTTGGGTTCAGCAAGGGGGGTTAAGTCGTAACAAGGTATCTGTAGGGGAACCTGCAGATGGATCACCTCCTACGCAACAACCGGAGGGGCACTACCCCTCCACCAAACGTTGGACAAGGTCCAGAGACCAAAGACCCTCTGTCATCGAACGTCTACCATCTATTTTTTATTCCCATCTGTCAGCGGGAGCCCTGAAGAAAGAAGGGCGCTGTCGCTCATGCGGGTGAAGGGAATAAAATCAGAAAAGGAAATGGTTTGCCGACGTTCCTATTCGCATCCCGCGCCTAGCTCGACGGTGGCGGAGGGGTCGCCTTGCGGCCCATCACCATCATCATGGCGAGCAGCACGATCACGACGACCAACAGGCCGAGGATCGCGTAGCCCATCACGAGGCTCATCTTGTCGTCCACCGAGCCCTGGACATCCGTCACGCCGTCGTTCGCCTCGTCGATCGAGGTCTGCAGGTTCGTGAGCGAGGTCTGCAGCGTGGTCAGCTGCGTCTCCAGGGCGGCTATGTCCGCTGCCAGCGACTCATCGCCGTCCGCGACGTCCGTTGCGAGGGACTCGAGGTCCGAGTTCAGCGCATTGACTGCGGTCTGCAGCGTGGTCAGCTGCGTCTCCAGGGCTGCAATGTCCGTGGAGAGCACGTTCACGTCGCCCTCGACCAATGCGAGCTGGGTCTGAAGATCAGCAACGTCCGTCTCGAGTGAGGCTATCTGCGCCTCCAATGCGGCGATCAGGACATCTGCCGGCTCAGGTGCTGGCAGCACTTCCAGCGGGAACTCCTCCATCGACACAGACTCATAAGCATTGTCTGCATATATTGCCCAGTAGTCCACGACCAATGTGTAGTCACCGGGTGGGATGATGGCAGGCACTTCGATCGAGATTGCCGTCACGGCGTCCGTCGGAATCCACACGCCATCCGGGTTGTAGACGGTGCCGTCAGCATCGGAGACCAGATACCACATCGCTTCGGAGTAGTACTCATCGATGTATGTGAACTGCGCATCGAACGTCAGGAGAACGGTCTCTCCGGCCCTCACCGACGAGGACGACAATTCAATCGAGTATTCGAACACATACAACTGCAGAGACTCCACGACATCGAGGATTGTAGTGTCAGTGTTCCCGCCGAGCGCCACTATCCTGCCATCCGGTGTCACCGTCGCGCCCAGATATGTCCTTGGGTAGTACAGGTCAGCAGCGTACGACCACTCATCGGCTACCGGGTCGTAGGCGACAACGGAGTCGTAGATTGTGCCGCCGCCCGTGTTCCAGGACTGATCCGA
>DATEYD010000286.1:0-1890 GCA_035583445.1 Minisyncoccota bacterium | reverse complement strand
AGATCGCTACGATCACGATCAGCACGAGGATGTCGCTCAGAGCGGAGACAAGCCTGCCCACGAGCAGATAGTGCGTCGTGCCGAGGACCCGGTAGAGAGTGGCCAGCAGCAGGGGGTGGTAAGGCAGTTGCGAGGGGTACGCGAAATCCCGATAGATCATCCTGCCCTGGGCGAGCAGGGCGCCGGCGGTGCAGTACATCTGCTCGTCGCGGGCGACCTCTTTGATCATGCTGTTGGCGACAATCGCGGCGGCCAGCACGACGAGCACGATGATCGCGACTGGCCGGATGAATCTCGTCAGACCGACGCCGGCATCTACCATACTCCACCTGACCTTCTACCACTCCGCCAGCTCACCGAGCAATTCCTCCACGAGGTCCTTCATTGTGACGATGCCCACGGGCGTGACGCGTCTGGCCCGCTCGCGGGTGACCAGGACGATTCTCAGCTCCTCTTTTCGCATGAGGTCGATGGTCTCGATGATCGGGGTGTCGGCGTCGAGACCGCGGATCGGCACCACGAACTCTTCGAGGCTCTCGAACGGCTCGTCCGAGCCGAGCACGTCATAGATGTTGATATAACCGAGTATATTCGTCGGTGTTTCCTGCCAGACGAGCAGGCGGGTCAGGACGTGGTTCCGCAGCTCATTCAGAAGCGTCTCGCGGCTGCTGCGAACGCTCACCGAGCGGACGTGATCGAGCGGGACCATGACGGCATGGAGACGGAGACCCGGGATGTTCACGACGCGGTCGATCATTTCCATCTGCACCCGGCTGAGAAGCCCTTCCTCCTGGGTGTCGCGCAGGATGGCGCGAACGTGATGGCTCTGGGACGAGATCATCGTTCCGGAAGGGATGGGAGCGCCAATGAGACGTGCCACGAGCTGCGAGATTGCCTTGAGCACGGGGACAATTCCGGACCACTTCAGTACTTGATGGGTGGCGAACAGGAACGGGCCGAAGCGGGCCGTCAGCGTGTCCGCGCGATACAGGAAGATGTTCTTGGGCAACGACTCGCCGAAGATGAACAAGAGGGGGGCGGTCAACGAGGCGGCGAGTACCTGGGCCGTGCTTTCGGAGGCAATGGTCGTCAAGAAGAGATAGGTGATACAGCTTGTCGCCAGATAGTTCACGAGGTTGTTCCCGACGAGCAGGGACAGCAGCAGGGCGGGACCGTCGCGCATCGCCCGGCTCAGGAGACGATAGGACAGGCTCCCCTGTTCCGTGCGCAGCCGAAGACGCAGCCGGCTCAGACGGTAGATGCCCGTCTCCATCCCGGAGAACACCGCCGAGAGAGCCACGGTGATGACGGCCAGCACGAACGCTATGATGACACGCTTATCCATCGGACGAAATCGGCTCGAATGACAGTATTACAGTTTCAATACGGCGGCGGCGGACACGATCGATGGTGAACTTGGCGTTGCCGATGTACGCGACATCGCCTTTCCTGGGAATTCTGCCCAGCAGAGAGGTGACCAGGCCGGCGATGGTGGTCTGCCGGGTTTCTTCCAGGTCGATCCCGAGGACATCGGCCCAGTCGTGAATCGGCAGATCGCCCGCGAGGCGGTATTGGAACGGCCCCAACTGCTTGATCGGCTCGACGTCGGTCGCCGGCTCGATGTGTCCGAAGAGTTCTTCGGCAATATCCTCCACCTGCACGGCGCCGGCGATCCCGCCGTATTCGTCGACCACGACAGCCGTGTCCGTGCCGGTCTTGCGAAAGAACTCGAGCAGCGATACGACGCTCTTCTGCTCGGGCACGAAGTGCACCGGCTGAATGAGACGGTCCAGCGGCACGTCGGGTGTCAGAAACAGTTGGCGCAGATGAACCACACCGACGATGTTGTCCACATTCTTGATGTAGACGGGAATCTTCGTGCGGCGATGT
>DATEYD010000285.1:0-1734 GCA_035583445.1 Minisyncoccota bacterium | reverse complement strand
ATGCGTCCCATTTCCCCTGCAGTTCCCGGTTGGAGTCCTCCAGATTGTCCTCGGCCGTCCTTGCGGCCTGTAGACGGATCTTGACGCCTTCGTCGAACTTGTCTTGGACATTCACGAGCATCTCGCGCGCGAACTCGACCTGCTCCATAGAGACGGGTCCGTATGCCAGCAGGCACACTGCCAGCGCGTCCCCCTGCACGGTCTGCGCGTGGTACTTCTCCACCTTGACCGCCTTCTCGACGGCGTCAAGCGCTCCCGCCTGCATGGTCTGTTCGTAGGTGACCTCGCAGCGCGGGTCCAAGGTGAATTCCCTGATCAGTCTCCTTCTGTCATCCACAAGGAAGGCCTTCGCGGGCCTCCAGCGCGCTCTTTGCGCTATCATTCCAACCACCAGGAGTATTCCAAACGGTATCGCCGCCAGCATGTAGGGAGTCCCCCCCCACGCCGGGTTGAAGGAGATCTTCACCGAACGAGATGCGGTGGCGCTTCCGTCGGATATTGTGATCGTGAATGTGGTCTCATTCTGGCCCGCCGGGAACGCGATGGTCAATACGCGTCCGTTGGCGGTGACGTATTGATTATCAGTCGTGACAGTGATATCTGACATGTTCGTGTCGATGTCAGAGATATATGGGGTGAGATCGAAGGTAGTCGTCGCCCCGTCGTCGACGAGAAGGTCAGATATCGGTGCGAGGACCGGCGCATCGTTGATTGGCGACACGACCACGAGCAACGTCGCCTCGGCGAAATCTCCGGATGAGTCGGTCGCCCTGATGTACACGCTCTCCGGGCCGTACCAGTCCTGGGGGGCCCAGAAATCGATTGTTGAATCCGCATTCACTCGCGACAGGATTTGCGTGGCACCGAGGACGCTGTAAGTGAGAGGATCGCCATCGCGGTCGAAGAAGTAGATGACAGGTGGGCCGCTGAACGCGTCGAGCCTGACCGTGTCTTCGTCGAAGGTGACAGTGGGGATTGTCGACAAGACGATGGGCGCATCATTTACTGCGCTCACCGTGACAATGGAGGAGCCTTCGGCGAATGTGCCTGATGGGTCAGTAGCGCGAACACGCAGATTCTCCGAGCCGGACCAGTTCGCCGGAGCCCACATGTCCACGGTCCTGTCGAGGTTGACGCGCGAGCTGACTTGGGTGCCTCCGAGAACCGTGATTGTCAGAAGATCCCCGTCGATATCGAAGAAGTGCGTTGCCGCATCTCCTCCGAAGACGTTCGTCGCAGTCGTGTCCTCGCCGAATCCGACCGCGGGGAAAGGTGTGGCGAGAATCGGTGGATCATTGACAGGGCGGACTGTCACGACAAATGGGGCTTCCACCCAGCTTCCGTTCGGATCTGTGGCTCTAACTCGCAAGTTCTCGGTTCCGAACCAGTTCGCCGCCGCCCACAGGTCGACAGTCAGGTTCGCGTTGATGCGCGATGAGACTTGGACCATGCCCATGATCATATATGTGAAGGTGTCCCCGTCCACATCCGAGAAGTGCGTTGAGACCGCTCCGGAGAAGACGTCAGTCGCGGTGGTGTCTTCGTCGAACGCCACGGGTGACAGAGCGACGGTTACGAACGGAGGGTCGTTGACGGGTCTGACCGTAGCGAGGAAAGCCCCCTCGGCGAAAGCTCCTGACGGGTCGGTCGCCCGGACACGCAGGTTCTCTGAGCCGTACCAGTCCGCAGAGGCCCAGAGATCCACGGTTCCGTTAGGATTGACCCTGGAGAAGA
>DATEYD010000284.1:0-3877 GCA_035583445.1 Minisyncoccota bacterium | reverse complement strand
ATAGGTGATGATGGCGAGCGCGACGATCTCCACGCTCACCAGCGGCATTGTTTCCCGTATCAAATCCTTCAGCGGACACTTCCCGACATTGGCCGTCACGAACAGCAGCATGCCGAACGGCGGCGTCAGGAGACCGATCATCATGTTCAGGCAGATCATCACGCCGAAGTGGACCGGATCGATGTGGAAGTACCGCATCAGCGGGATGACCAGCGGGACGAACACGAGCTGGGAGACGTTCACGTCCACCAGGCAGCCGAGGATGAGGAAGAGGATGTTGACCAGGAGCAGGAACATCGTGGGGGTGTGGACGATGCGCGTCAGCACCTCGACGATGTACTTCGACGCCTGCTCGGACGTGATGATGTACGAAAAAGCATACGCGGTCGCGATCACCAGGAAGATCGTTCCGGTCGTCCGCAGGGTGTTCCACAGCACCCTCCCGAGCGTCTTCAGACTCATGGTGCGGTAGACGAGGAACGCGACGATCAGCGCGTACGCAGCCGCAACGGCACTCGCTTCCGTCGGCGTCATGACGCCCGAATAGATGCCGAACAGCAGGATGGCAGGGGTCAGGAGCGCCGGCAGCGCCTTCGCCGTGCTGACGGCGAACTGCTTGAAGGTCACCTTGTCGCCGACCGGGTAGTGGCGCTTCTTCGAGATGAAGTACACGTAGATGCCCATGACGATGCAGAGGATGAATGCGGGCACCATGCCGCCCAGGAACAGCTTCCCCACCGAGGCGCCCGATATCATGGCGTAGATGACGAACGGGATGGACGGGGGGAAGATGGGCCCAATGACCGCCGAGGCGGCTGTGATCGCGCAGGAGAAGGGCATGTCGTACCCTTCCTTCTTCATCTGCGAGATCTCGAGCACGCCGAGGCCGGACGCGTCGGCCACCGCGCTGCCGGTCATGCCGGCGAAGATCAGCGAGGCGAGGATGTTGACGTAGCCGGTCGCGCCGTGCTTGCGCCCGATGAGGGCCCGGGCGAAGTCGAAGATCTTGTCCGTGATCAGTCCGGAGTTCATCACGTTCGCTGTAAATATGAACAGCGGGATGGCGATGAGGATGTAGGCGTTGGTCAAGCCATAGCACATGGCGTTGATCATGGGGCCGAGGCTGAGCCCCTTCGCCAGAAAGTACGCGATCGAGCCGACCAGCATGCCCAGCCCGATGGGCATGCGCAGCACGAACGCGAGGATCAGGAACGCGAACGGTATCGCCAGGTACCAGCTCATATCAGCGAATCCTTCTCTGCGGTGTTGTAGGTCTGCACGTACGTCCTGCGCCCGAATGCCTTGATGTCGAGGACCAGTCGGTATGCCGATCGGGCGATCATGGAGATCATCATCACCGGCAGCGTCGCGAAGATGAACCTGTCCGGTATCTTCATGATCGACGTCACGGCTGGGTTGTTCCAGAGGCTCCTGAGGGTCGACGGAAGCGCGATCACGAGGAACACGATCACGAGGGCGTACGATACCATGCGCATGAGTGCCTGGCCCCGGGGGCTCCGGTGGGTGTACACGAGGTCAAACACGACGTGATCTTCCAGCCGATATGCCGCGCAGGCCCCCAGCAGACCGACGATCACGAACGCATTGGTCGAGAACTCGAACGTCCAGTTCTGGGGATTCTTGAAAACGTAGCGGGAAACGATGTTGATCATGAAGACGATGAACATCACGACGAACACGGCGATGGGCAGATAGATCTCGATGAAATCAACGATCCCGCGACCGATGGTCTTCAATATTTTCATCGCCCATACCCCCCTGCCCCGTGGTGTTGCCTAGTGACAAACAGGCGCTGCCGGGCAGCGCCTGTTTGCATAATACCACTCCGTGACGTTACTTCGAAAGAGCCTGGACCCGGTTGTACAGGTCCATGTCCCAGTCTTTCGTGAGGCCGTTCTTCTGATAGTAGTCGAACGAGTACTTCTGGAATGCCTTGATGTCAGGCTCGGTGATGATCATCCCGTAATCCTTGAAGAACGTGAGGTACTCCGCCTCCTGCTTCATCGTCTCCGCGGTGCCCTGCTCGCAGGCGTACTGCGCCGCCTCGATCATCCACCGCTGCTGCTGCTTCGTCATCGCGTTCCAGACCTTGTTGGTGACGCACAGGAGTTTCACGTCGATGATGTGCTTGGTCAGGGAGATCTGCTTGGTCACCTCGTAGAACTTCATGGCCTTCGTGCCGGGCAGGGGGTTGTCCTGCGCAGCGACCGTGCCGGTCTGCAGGGCTGTGTAGGTCTCGGCATAGGCGATCGGGGTGACGCTCGCGCCGAGGGACTTGCCCGCGTCGATCCAGGACGGGGCATTGGGCATCCGGAGGATCACGTCCTTCATGTCGGCCGGAGTCTTTACCGGGGTTGTTTTCTTGAGATTGAGGATCCGCTGTCCCTGCGTCATCGCCGCCAGGGGCGTGTAGTTGCACTTCGCGGCAATCATTGCGTAGAAGTCGGCGGCGACCTTCGAGTTCTTCGCGAAGACCTTCTCCATGTGCTCGTAGCTCGTGAAAGCGTACGGGGCCGCGAACATGGCGGCGGTGGGAACGTAGGGAGCCATGTCCTGGAAGGCCAGGGTCGACAGCTCAAGGTCGCCGTTCATCATCGCGGTGACTTCACCCACCTGGGTGAACAGCGTGCCGCTGGCGTACACTTGGACCTTGATCTGGCCCTTGGACAGCTCTTCGATCTTTTTCGCGAACACCGACTGGGTGACGCCCTGCGGATGCACGGGCGGCTCGAGCTGGTTGTACTTCAACACCCAGCTCTTTTCCTCGGTGGCTCCGCTCTGGCCTGTCGCCATCGCAAACGAAGCGACGACAACAAGGCAGAACACTGCCAGTAGAATCCTCTTCATCCTTCTTCCTCCTTGGTGAAATATAGTTAGATTATGCTCTCGTTATACCTCAGAGTATCATGAAAATGGCGGTTGTCAAGTTTTTTCTGCGAGGTATTTTTAACGAGATTTCCTTCCATAAAAGCTCCCGGCGACCTTCAGCCACCCCCTCCTTCCCTTGACGCTGTCCACCCCGTCTGCTACTCCTGACGCGACCCCTCAACGGAAGGCGGTGAGAATCCGCCGTGGACGCGCCACTGTTACCGGCGACGAACGCACCTCGAGGCCACTGGGAAACCGGGAAGGCGGTGCGGGAGGACGACCCGGAAGCCAGGAGACGTTGGGGAGCTCGCACATCGCAGAACGCCTGCACGCGAGACTTCCTGCAGGAGGTGCACCCATGCACGCGAACCGTCTTCTCCTCCTCGTCGCTGCGCTCTTCGTCTTCGGCGCTGCGGCCTGGGCCGCGGGGTCGGGCGAACCGTCCGGGACCGCGAACCCCGTCCCCGCCGCCGGGTTCCCCCTCACCGTCACCGACGACGGCGGGAGCACCGTCACCGTGGCTGCGAAGCCCGTGCGGATCGTCTCGCTCACCATGTTCACCGACGAGGTGCTGCTCGAGCTGGTCGCGCCCGCGCGCATCATCGCGGTGACGGCATTCGCCGCCGACCCTGCCATCTCCAACGTGACTGCGAAGGCCGAAAGCATCCCGCACAAGCTCGCGATGAACGTCGAGGTCCTCGTTTCCCTGAAGCCCGACCTCCTGTTCGTAGCCAACTGGACCGAGGCCGACAAGGTGAAGCAGCTGCGCGATGCCGGCATCACCGTCTACCTCACGAGCACCGGCGTCACCGTCGATGGCATCAAGGCCAGGATCGCCCGCGTGGGCCAGCTGGTCGGAGAGTCCGCGAAGGCCGCGAAGCTGCTCGCCGGGATGGACGCGCGCCTCGACGCGGTGCAGAAGCGGCTCGCGAAGGTGCCGACCGACCGGCGCCTGTCGGTGGTCGACTACACGGTATGGGGCGCGGCG
>DATEYD010000283.1:0-1234 GCA_035583445.1 Minisyncoccota bacterium | reverse complement strand
GTAGTACTCGCTCAAGTCGCCTTCGCAAACGACGGACGTCAGTGCCAGAATCGCTGCGAATGGGCTCAGTAGGGTGCGTATCACGCACCATCTCCTTGTCGCTCCTGTGGTGCGTGGTACGCACCCTCCGAACAGCGGTCGAAACATACGGTACCTCCCGAAATACGCGTGCGATGAAGTCTCGTCGTGGCACGGCCCGCATCTGTCATGCTGAACGTAGTGAAGCATCCGGGCAACGAACGCAACCCATGCTCGTTACCATACTCAGGCCAGATCCTACGCTGACGCTCAGGATGACAACACAGGTGTGGCATACGATCATAAGCGGGTTTGTCAATGCCACGAGACTCAGTCATACGCCGAAATACGCTTCCCTGTTGTCCGCGTCACCGGTATAATCATTTCTGTTTACACGTGGAATGAGTATAGCTTGGAGCCTGTGGCCCCGCAAGGCGAGTGGAGGTTTTTGAGGATGGTCCCGGCAAGACATTCATTATTCAGTTCCATGGTCGCGACGCTTCTGATCGTGTCCCTCTGCGCCGTTGGCGGCGGCGCCAAGACGATCGTGCTGCGCAGCGGTCAGCAGATTCACGCGGAGGTCATCCGGCAGGACGAGCAGGTGGTCATTCTCGATCTGGGCTACGATCTGCTTCGCGTACCCCGGTCCCAGGTCGAGGCGATCAGAGATGATGTGCCGGCACAGGCCGATCCCGCCGCGGCGGCGTCACCGGTGCAAGGACCGACCGAGTCACGTTCGGAGGGTCTGTACCGGACCGCCAGGCTGGCCAAGACGACCATCGAGCAGAACGTGGCCCGATTCGGCGAGGCCGTCGTCATGGTCAGCACGCCGGGCGGCAAGGGCTCCGGCTTCCTGGTCAACGCCGACGGGTATCTCATCACGAACTATCACGTTATCGCCCGCGAGACGCTCATCAAAACGACCGTGTTCCACCGGGGCGACAGCGGCTTCGAACAGAAACAATACGACAAGGTCAAGATCGTCGCGCTCAACCCATACGTGGACCTGGCCCTGCTGAAGATCGAAGATCCCAATCGCAAGTTCGACCACGTCTACCTGGGAGACGTCAGTCGGGTCCGCGTGGGCGAGACCGTGTTCGCCGTCGGCAATCCGCTGGGTCTGACACGCAGCGTCAGCCAGGGGATCGTCTCGACCACGAACCGTGACTTCGAGGGCCGGCTGTACATCCAGACCACGGCGGACCTGAACCCGGGG
>DATEYD010000282.1:0-2373 GCA_035583445.1 Minisyncoccota bacterium | reverse complement strand
CATACCACGCGGTTCATTTACCGAGCAAAGGTCAATAGCAATGCCGAACAGAACATTATGGACGTGATTCGCACGGCGGGAAGGCGGCTTGTGACCAAGGAAATCCTGGCAGCATTGCGTGAGGCTCATGGCGCTGCCAGTGAAGGCACGACTAAAACCAATCTTGCGTCTCTGGTTCGTCGGAACCTACTGACCAACCGGCAGGATGTCACACCCAAAGGATACGGGCTGCCTGAGTGGGAGTGATCATACTAGAGAGTATATACCCGAGTCAGGACTGACTCCTGTAAACAGTTGCCTACCATTCCAGAGAGTACCGAGCAGTTCTGCTCTCTCCGAAAGGTAGACGATGCGGAACGTGTCAACCTTTGTGAGACAGCTGCATGTGGAAATTAGTGTATTTTGGACTCGCTTCGCGAGCAGTTTTGTTTTGATGTGGGGGCGAGCCCCCACACCCCCGGGATTTTCTGAGGCATAACTCGGGTGTCCGAAGGTAGGTGTTGTGGTCGAGTCGATTCGGGTATCATGAGGTGGTCCGGTGAAACAGCGTCAGGCTCTGCGGGGACGCAACCTGGCAAGGGATAGCCGGATCGAGGGTGCGCCGAAGGTGCATCGGGCTTCTGGGAACCGACGGTTTTCGGAAGCCCTTTTTCGTGGTCCTCGGACGACGGCGTCGGCGGGTTGATCCACACGGCCTCGGGCAACGCAAGCGGCGATGGAGGCTTATGGACGAAACGCTCTGGATGGGCAGCGTAGGCGGCGTGCAGCACGTCCTGCCGGGCAGCAAGGATCTTCGGAGCATGCCCGTAGTGGACCATCGCCGGGGTCAACAGGCCGAGGCCTGAGTGATAGTGCTCGTGGTGGTACCAGTGGAAGAAACCTCGACAGAAGCCGCGGGCGTCTTCGTGCGAGCCGAATCGCTCGGGGAACTCGGGACGGTACTTGAGCGTCTTGAACTGACTCTCGGAGAACGGGTTGTCGTTGGAGACGTGCGGCCGGCTGTGTGACTTGGTCACGCCCAGCGTGGCCAGTAGTTGGGCCACCGTGTGCGACTTCATCGCCGGGCCGCGATCGCTATGGATGGTCAACTCATCCGCGTCGCCGTTCTCCTTCTCGATCGTGTCGCGAATGAGCCGCTTGGCCAGGTCGGCGTTCTCGCGCGAGGCAAGCATCCAGCCGACCGCGTAGCGGCTGTAGATGTCGAGGATCACGTACAGGTAGTAATAGGTCCATTTGGCCGGCCCCAAGAGCTTGGTAATGTCCCACGACCAGACCTGATTGGGCGCCGTGGCCAGCAGCTCGGGCTTCTTGTACTTCGGATGCCGAAGCTGATTGCGACGTTCGCGGACCTCGCGGGCGTCATGCAAGATGCGGTACATCGTGCGGATCGAGCAGTGGTACATCCCCTCGTCCAAGAGCGTCGCGTAAATGGTTGCCGGTGCCTTGTCGACGAACCTCGCCGAGTGCAACACGTCGAGAACTTGGCGGCGTTCGGCCTCGTCGAGCGAACGAGGTTGCCGACGCTTCGGCCGATCACCCATACCAGACCACGACGGCTTGCGGCGTCGATACAGCGTCGCCCGAGCCACGCCCATCGCCCGACAGGCCGCGGCCGTGCCGACATCCCCGGCAAGCTTTTCGACGGCGTCCATCAGGCGTTCCCTTCGTCGTGGCGGTTCTCTCGGGGAACGTTCAACATCTCGGAGACTTTTTTTTGAACGTCGATGATCAGTTCCGCCTGGCGGAGCTGATCTTTCAATCGTTCGTTCTCACGTTGCAGACGCTCGTTCTCATCGGCCAACGGGTTCTTCGGTCTCGCCTTGCGACCACGCCGCTTGGGCGTCAGGCCCGCCAGGGCGCCCTCGTCGCGTTGTCTCCGCCAAGTGGACAGATGCGACGAGTAGAGGCCCTCGCGCCGGAGCAGGCCGCCAAGCATCCCCGGCTCCGTGCAGGCATCCGCCTCGGCCAGGATCTTTGCCTTGTACTCCACCGTGAATCGCCGCCGCACTGGCTTCTCCAGCACCTCCGACGAGGGGGTCGCTCGTCCTTCCATAACCGATTCTGTGCGTTCCATCAGGGGCTCGCCTCCTTCGCCCTCTACTCTAATAAATCAGGAGGCAGGTGTCTCACTCATGTTGGCACAGAGGGTACTGGACGAACCCTTTCCCGTCGCTTTCGCCTTCCCGACAGGCAGTTACCATGAGCAGCTTTCGACACACCATCGTAGTGGCCGTGTACGCCCCCGCAGCGAACGACTTCGTAGCTTCACTGTAGAGCTGTGCCAGCTCTGGAGGCCAGTTCTCGCCCTCCGCAAACTCGCAAGCACCCGGGTACTGAGCCACGAGTTGACCGCCGCGAGCGACAACAATGCAA
>DATEYD010000281.1:0-2309 GCA_035583445.1 Minisyncoccota bacterium | reverse complement strand
ACCTGCTCCCTACCCTATGCACACTATAGATAGTTCTGAGAGTAGCCTTGAGCGAAGCTACTGTAATATCCGTCTACGTCAGATGTGTCCGTCAGTGTGGCCCTTATCGTGTTGTCGCTGGCTCTCCTGATGTTGATCGTTATCGGGATTTCGTCGATGAATCTGCCATCAACATCCCTGACATATCCCCTGACCTGCTTCGGCCCCGATGCAGCCTGGACGCTCTGAGACAAGACGAACATGGCCACGAGGGCGATTGCTACTGTCAGGGTGAATGCAAAGGCTACCCTAGTTCGAGTGCTGTTGCCGCGTCTCGCCATCGTCCTCATTCAGACCACCATCATCGTTTGATATTGGGTTGGGAGTATCAGTGATTCATCGAGGTGCTTTATATTACTTATGCCAAGCTCGGTCAGTATGCCTTCTCTCTTATAGCCAGTATTCATACGCGTCCGCGCCGCCTTGACACCAGGACAACGACCAAAGCCATGAAACTGGCAACTGTTAAGGTAGCTGTGAGCCCGGAGCCGAGTTCTGGTATGGTGAACCCCAGAGTGACGTCGATGTTCTGAAATGGGGCCGTCGTCGCGGCCGCGCTGTTCATGTTCGAATAGATGTCGTAGACCGCAGTCGTCTCGAACGATCCATCCTCTGCCCATTCCGTATTGCCGAACGTGACTGCATAGAAGCCGTCAGGCTCGGTGAAGTTGTACCAGAGCGTCTTGATCATCACATGACCGGAAGTGTAACTCCTCACTGTGATGTTCGCGTCCTGGACGGGTGTCCCGAGCGAATCATACACGTAGCCACGTATGCTCTTCGGTCCCGTCGCGGCAATCGTGTTATCGGACCCCAGCAGGACGACTGAGAGCATCGCAACGACCGCTAATGCGACAATCCCGGCTGCGACCCTGGGATCCTTTGCCATCATCCTCACCTTCATCCCTGCCATCCAAGCGCCCGTGCTCCAGCCGTAACCCCGTGCCCCTCGATAGCTCTTGCGCATGCGCAAAGGCTCCCGCTCGATTAGCCCGCGCACAGCATACGCTGAAAAATGGGTTTTCCGCGGGCGGTCAAAGCCCCGCCCGCATTGGAATAGGTTTGGCATTCCTCAGTACACCACTGACCCAGGCCCTTCGACCCAGATGAAGTACGCCCTGCCCGGGGTGACTACGAAGTCGAACTTCGCGGGGTCGCCCTTGACAAACGAGACGTACTTGCCCGTCTCCGAATCGAGGTATGTGATCATCCACGCAGTCGTGCCGTCGACCATGTTCAGCGCTTCGCTGGCCATGATCGGCTCGAGGCTGTTGTAGCCCATGATGTTCCAGCCAGAGGCCAAGGGCGTCGTGCTGTCGAGCACCAGGTCACCCTTGAGCTTGAACACGGTGTTGTAGCTCGCCCAGACATAGTAGCCCTGTCCGAGGACCACTGGGAAGTCGAACTTGTCGGGGTCTTCCACGACATACGACTTCCAGGTCTGGCTGACCGTGTCCAGCTTGGTCACCATCACGCCCGCCGGGCCTATCGCGGCCAGCAGGCTCTTCGCCGTCAGGCCGCCTTCGACCACCAGCGGCGAGGACCACAGGTTCCAGCCGGCGTGCAGCAGGAAGTTCAGCTCGGGGTCGACCGACGGCAACAGGTTGCCGAAGTCGATCCTGATCACGACCGGGCCCATCGGGAACGGATAGACCATCACGAGGTTCGCCACAGGTCTCGTCGCGTAGTAGCCCCACATCATGGTCTCGTTGACCCAGTACATCCCAGGCAGTAGGCCGGTGAAGGCATAGAGCCCGATGTCCTCCGGGTCGCCGTCGTTCTGCGTGTACATGACCATGGACACGAGGTCCCCGTTGATGTCCCTGCCCTGCAGGGTGATCATCCAGTTGCCGAGTCCGTACTCGTCCCCGTCGAACAGCCCGTTCGGCCAGAACGGATACGACGCCTCGTACGTGTCGAGGAACTTGTAGCCCCAGATCGTCGCGAACTGCATGTTGCCGATGTTCACATGCCTGTCGAAGCCTACGGTCAGGCCGCTGACATCCACCTCTACCGGGAGCTCGGTCGTCGCGACCCAGTTGGGCATCAGGATCTCGTCGACCTCGTAGACGCCCGGGTGCAGGCCCTCGAACGAGTAGTACCCGTCCTCGTCGGTGACATCCGTGTCAAAGAACGAGTCACCCATGTCGTCGACGCCGTTCAGCGTGATGGTCCAGCCGATCATGCCGGGCTCGTCCTCGTCCATGACGCCGTCCATGTCCTTGTCGTAGAACTTGTAGCCGTCGATGGCGAACAGGAGCACGTTGCCG
>DATEYD010000280.1:0-1633 GCA_035583445.1 Minisyncoccota bacterium | reverse complement strand
GGATTGGACCTTGGCGCTTGTAAAGCACGCTCTCGTCTGTGCCGAACCTGGCGCAGTCGAGACCCCACACGATAGCTTCTTCTTGATATGCGGCCGGGCTCGCATCCCTGTGCTCTGCCCGTGTAATATCGTCGGGACCAACCAGTTTGTCTGATCCTTGCGGGGGAAACTCGCCTTTGACGTTGACGAGGTAGAGCGGATCGTTCTCGCCAAACTCCCTCTTGCATGCGCGAGCCCACTCGATATCTACCCGAGGGGAGCGCTTCGGATCGTCCGGGTCGCCCGTGATTGAGACGATCTGCCACCTCGAACGCCGGCGGGTGCAGACCTCGTAGGCCGCGCCTTGTGTCGATGTGCAGTTCCAAGCCGCGACGATGTGCGCCTCCTGACCCGCTACCGCGAAGAGCCCTTCCGCTGCGTCCAGCACGCCGATCGGGTACTCTCCCATCTCGTCGAGAAGGGCGAAGACGCGCTGCGCATGCAGGCCGGCGAGAGTGTTCGCCTGTGCCGTCGGGTCCGCATCCTGAGCGAACGAGCGAGCCGAGAGCCACCAAGTCTTAGGGCGCTCGCGGCCCTCTATTCGTTCACCCCGTACACAGAAAGCCTTTTGCAGAAGCGGCGTCTTCGAATACCAAAACGCCAGTTCTTTCCATAGGTTATCCCGTAGGTTGTCGGCCGTAATCGAGGTTGCGATGCCCTGAGCGTCCACCCAGAGCGCGAGATTCCACCATCCGACCCACGCTAATAGTGTACTTTTCCCGGGGCCCTTCGACGCGCTCAGCCCCACCCGCGGCTCGTCCCGCGCGAGCCTGAGAGCGTCCCCCTGCCACGCGTCCGGCTCGGCGCCGAAGACCTGGCGGACAAACAGGACTGGGTCGGCCCGCCATGCGCGCATCCTGGCCTGAGCCTCAATGACGGCCGGGTCGCTCACTGGCTGCCCTCTGGCGCGTCGGGCGGCTCGACCCCTACTCCCACCCCTACCGACTCGCCGATCGGGGCTGCTTGCCCTTTTTCTGTTGATTCTACGGGCTCCGTTTTTGAGAGAGGGGCCTTCCCTGCTGCCGCCACGAGGTCGGTGTAGCTGGTCACATCGACCTCGTATTTCTCAGTGAACAACGCGAGATGCTTCCCCAACAGTTCGAGCGCCCGATTCGCGCCAGCCGAGTCGAACTCCCAGACGCCCTCGCCATTCGCATCCGTCTTCTGCGCGAGGTGGCGTCCCCCACGCACCATCACGGGGACACGAGTCATGCAGCGCTCGCCGACTTCCTTGAGACCCTTCAACACATATTCCGCAGAGATATCGACCTTCTCGATCTGCTTCTGCGTTTTCATGCCAACCGCGGCCTGAATTTCAGGTTTTCTCAGGAGATCAAATCCCTGCGACCCTGCGGTGTGCTTCGAATACCCAGCGCGGATCGCAGCCTGTGTCGCGTTGAGATCAATCAGGTATTCCGCCACGAATCGGCGTTGTCTTTTGTTCAGGCTACCCTTTTTGGGCTCGCCGTTTGCCATTCTGTCAAGACCACTACTGTGATTTTGCCAAAATGTCAAGAGTGATGCGTTTTGCCAAATTGGCAAACCTGGTGTGTTTATTTTGACACACCAAAGTCGCGCGCGCGAAAGTGGTATC
>DATEYD010000279.1:0-1066 GCA_035583445.1 Minisyncoccota bacterium | reverse complement strand
CGGTCGTATCTGTCAGGGTCGTCGTAGACGAACCCGAGGTCGTCTTGGTGCTGACGGTCCCCAAGGCGACCGCAGACCTGGCAGCTCGGCAGGTGTCAAGCGTCCTCGCGCTGGACGTGCCTGACTGGCTCCGAGTCGAGGGGGTGGACGTTACCGCGCGGTTCAGTGACCGGGAGGAGCCGAACCTTGTCTGAACCTGACCGTGTTTTGCCGCCCCTTGTCGAGCGTCGTGCGAGTCGGCTCCGAGCTTGGGCCGAAGAGCACTTCGAGGGTTCCGGGTCGACCGTGTGGGTGAGACTGGACGGATCCGTCGCGGTGTACGTTCCTCAGCCGATACCCGTCGCGGAGAACGCTCCGCCGTGGCTGTCGGTAGCATCGGCGCAAATGCTATTTGTTTTTCGAGATCGTGAGGCGAGGCATGGGTAGAGCGGATGAAGTGGAGGTCTCTGTCGACCGCGAGGGGCCGCGAGTGTTGCTCGCGCTCCGGAGCTCGACGGCGAGCGTGACGCTAGACCTGCACTATCGAGGAGCAGCTGCGCTCGCCACTACACTGCGGGCAGCTTCGGAAGCTGACGACGAGATTGATGCGTCGATGGTGGTGCGGGGGAAACTCTCAGTAGGTGGCACGCATGGCTGATTCACACCCGCTTTTCCCGGCACCTTCGGAGGATGCGGATCCTCCGGAGGTGCAGACGATACACGTGACACGCGTTCCGGACGGAACGCATTTTCGAGCGTTCGGCCCGGACGAACTCACTTCACTCGAGCAGATCTACCAGATGTTCGGGGGCGGCCAGTACACATTGCTAGCCCGCAATTCGAGTCACATCACGGCTCGGGTCGCGTACACATTGCCGGGGAAGTCGAAACCGATGAACCCCGAGCCCCAAGAAGAGCCACACGTCGCTCCGGCTCCGCCGGCGGCCGCGCCGCAACAGCAGACGAGCGATAACTTCTTCCTCGGCATGATGCAGATGATGCAGGCAAACACGGCCGCCATGATGTCGATGATGCAGGCGCAGTCGGCCAAGCAGACTGAACTCATGATCGCCATGATGGGGCAGGG
>DATEYD010000278.1:0-1182 GCA_035583445.1 Minisyncoccota bacterium | reverse complement strand
CCTTCCATTCCCGGGTGTACTCTGCGGCTGCCAACATAGGAGCGGCACCAACAACCTGCCTCAGGCGCAAGAGTTCCTCTCCTGTCATCCCCATCGCATCGGCGATTTTCTCCTCGCCCCATCCTAGGTCTGACATTGACTTGACGAGTTGAGCCATCAGGTCAACCTGGTGCTTTCCGCGGGCTCGGTTGTGGCGAACCGTCGAGGCCATCCTGTCCCCGATGGGGCGCCGGATGACTGCGCACGGAATGTACCTGCGACCGAGTCGATCTCCGGCAACTGTTCGGCGATGGAAACCATCAACGACAACATTGGTGCCACCGTCTGGCATGACCACCACGCACATCGTGATCCCATCCGCTCTCATGCTCTGCTCGAGCAAGTCGAGCTCAGGGGATGCTACCTTGTTTGGGTTGTAGTCGTTAGCGACGACGGCATCCACGGGGACCAACTGCGGGGATAGCGCAGGGTCAGGCGCAACATCGGCCACCAGTCGGCCAATTGCCACTGACACCGCGTTGTATAGCGCCACTCGCTCGTCCTCTGGTAGATCGGTTGCGTTGGAGAGGAGTTCGAGAATGCGTTCTTTCATATGGGTTCTCCAAGCCGCTGCACCGGGACAGCGCACAGACATCTGCTGCGTGGATGCCAGTACGGAACGCGGAGCGTCCCCTCGCGTAAGTCGCTCAGCGGAGGTAGATTTCCACAGTACGGAAGAGTTCGCATGAGACGACCACCTGGGCCAGCGAACCACCACTCGAGTGCCGTCGGCTCGATCTCCCACCCGTGGACAAGCCCGAGTCCGCCTCCGCGCTTCCCTCCGATGTGCGTGACGTCGACCAGAAGACGAGTGATCCGCTCCCTGTCTCCGCAGACGTACCAGTCAGCGTGGAGGGCTGTTACCGTGGTCGATGGCAGGTTACACGCCTTCGTGTCGCCCTGAGAGTTTTGCACTCTGTCACGAGCGTAGTACTCCGCGCGGAGCCTCCGTCGTCTCCACCTGACGGTGGGGGTCGCGTCCGGAGAAAACCACGCTCCGGACGCCAGGGCGATCGGTATGTCGCAGCCGTCCACTCTGCAATCTGCAATTGGTACAGCGACGTCTGTTTCGGATAGCGGAGCAGTGTTCGGGCAATCCGCGTAGACGTCGTCAGGGTGACGACCAGTTTCATGCTGGATGAT
>DATEYD010000277.1:0-1102 GCA_035583445.1 Minisyncoccota bacterium | reverse complement strand
AGCGCGACCCCGACGGTCTGGTCATACTCCTTAACGGAAGGAACGTCCCCCCGGGATCGAGGAAGCACACCAGGCTCGCCGATGGAGATGAGGTCTCGATCTTCCCGCCGGTGTCTGGCGGCTGAACCATCGTTCTGGCGTCAGGGCGACTGCGCGACAATCTTTATATCAACCCACTCTATAACCGCGACCCTGGAGTCCGGATGGAAGGCAACATCGAGCCCCCGAAGGAGAGGGACCCGCAGAAGATGGTCATGGCCCTCTTGGTCGCGGCGATTCTCGTATCGATCGGAGTTGTAGGCTACGTGCTCTACACCCGTGGGTCTGCCTCGGCCGCCGAGGAGAGCGCAATCGTCTCCGGTGACACGGTGACGATGCACTACATCGGGATGCTCACTGACGGCAGGGTGTTCGATACCAGCATATTGAGCGTCGCCTGGGACGATGTGCTTCACCCGAAGTCTCTGTCATTCTCGAAGCGTGACAACGACAGCTACGGCCCGTTCACGATGACTGCTGGACTCTACGGCCCGGGGGGCACGATCAAAGGCTTTGCGCTTGGCGTGCTCGGAATGTATGAGGGCCAGTCGAAGACGATCACCATCGCACCAGAGGACGGCTACGCGCTCGACCCCGCAAAATTGGCGACCGTGGACATTGTGCAGGAGATCCCTGCGACGGAGACGATGGCCGACTCCACGTTCAGGGCTGAATACGGTATCGAGCCGATACCGCTCAGGATGCTCAACCACTACTTCTGGGGCTGGAGCGTCGTGGTCGTCAGCGATGTTGACGGCGTGGTGACAGTGAAGCACACGCCGACCGTGGGCCAGTTAGTGACGCCGTACGGGTATCCTGGCGATTCGACAAGTCCGGAGGGCTGGTACGTCGAGGTGGAGGCGTATGACCCGGCCGCGAATGGCGGGCAGGGCCTCACGACCATCAGGAACATGGTCTCAGCGTCGGACGTCGGCGCGATCAAGGGAACCACCACGAATGGTGAGAATTTCTTCCTCTGGTCCTTCGACGACGCCAATCAGTCCTTCGAAGTCCACATCAGCGACTCGACCACCGGATACAATGCTGAGATCGCGGGCCAGAC
>DATEYD010000276.1:0-1196 GCA_035583445.1 Minisyncoccota bacterium | reverse complement strand
ATGAGCATCTTCCGTGACGCCTTGATCGTCAATAGGTGCTTCGCGTCCGTGTTGACCGCGAGCATCTGGACGTTTGAAAGACCATCTTCCATGCATCTGTTGACCGTGTTCGATCCGGCGCCTCCGCACCCGACGAGCTTGATGCAGACGTCGAGCTGACCTGCTATCTTCTCGATTTCCAATTCGTCCGCGGTTTTCGGCTGTTCCGGCGCACCCTGTTCAGCGGATGGAGCTTGTGTCGGCCCCGGTCCGAGAGCACCTTCGATGAGGCTCTTTGGCATAGTGCATCCCATACATACCTCGCGGGGTGCATATTTAAGAGGGCATGGTCGGCCTGAGTGAGCCACGCGCGGGCCGCGGGCGCGCGTGCGCGAGCGGATGCGCGCCAGCCGCTCAAAAGACAATATCCATGAGGAACGGCCCGAGCAGGATCAAGGCTGCGAGACGTATTGAGTCGGAGATGATTCCCACCTTGAGCATGGTCCATATCTTCACGTACCCGGAGCTGTAGACGATCGCCATGGGAGGAGTGGTGGACGGAATCGCGCTGGAAATGGAGCATGCAAGCGCAGCTCCGATTATTGGAGGAATCGCCGACACGCCCGCGCCCATTGCAAGGGTCGCGGCGATTGGACAGGATATGAGAGCAGCGGCTGTGTTGCTCGCAGCGTACGTAAGGACAAAGCCGAGAAGACACGAAACAGCGAAAATCACGAATGCGCTCGGGTGCCCCCCAAGGGATGAAGCTAGTCCATCCGACAGCCATTCAGCGAACCCGCTGGATTCCAGACCCAGACCGAGCGCGATGCCCCCTCCGAAGAGAAACACAATGTTCCAATCGATGCCCCGTGCTATCTCATCCCATTTGAGAACGGGTTCGCCGCGTACCCTGATGAGGCCCGCGAGGAGTATGACGAGGACCGCAGGCATCGCTTCCGGCATGATCCTCGACAGGTCGTTCGAGAACCCTACGACGCCTTCGTCGTAGGTCGCAACGATCTTCACAGCACTAGGGAGGATCCAAAGGACTATCGCAGTGATGAGCAGACCTGCGACCACCTTCTCGCCTGTGCTCATTCTGCCCACCTGTTTCGCGACGGACTCCATCCTCGTCCCGTCGCAGCAAATGGTCTTCTCCTCGGGCTTCATGACCTTGAACACAACTATCCACGTGACGAACAGTCCGATTATGGCAT
>DATEYD010000275.1:0-1071 GCA_035583445.1 Minisyncoccota bacterium | reverse complement strand
CCCCTATCCGCGTCCCGCGGCCGTTCCGACCGCGTCCTCCGGGTAGCGGCCGGCCTCGCGCAGCGCCGCGCGCATCGCATCGCGGTAGCCGTTCGGTCCCAGAATGAACCGCCCACCCTCCTTGCACTGCGCGATCGTATCCACGAGGTCGGCGATGTGGATTCCAGCGACTGCAAAGGGGAAAAACGCCACATACTAAGCAGTCCGTAAGTAGCCGGACACACTAAGCAGCGTACTTGGTGGTCTTGGTCTGGAAGAAACTGCGGACGATCCCGGGACGTTTCTGAAGCGACCGAAGATGCCGTAGGACCTTTGCGCGCAGGTCATCGGGACCCGTGAGGGTCTCGCGGCCGACGCCGTGACCTTTCACGTGTCTCCAGACGAACTCGTCGGGGTTCACCTCGGGCGCGTAGGGCGGGAGGAAGAATAGCCGGAGTCTGCCCTTCTGGAGGTCCACGTAGTCGCGGACCATCTTGGCACGATGGGCCGGGTGTCCATCGAGGATCACGAAGATCGGCCGATGCGCACCGTCGATGAGTCGACGCAGAAACTCACAGACTCGTGATCCGTTGATCCGCCCCTCGATAATCATGAAGCGCATCAATCCTCGGGAACTAACAGCGGACATCATGTTCAGGCCGAATCGTGCGCCGGTGCTCGTGACCACCGGAGTCTGTCCCTTGCGCGCCCAAGTAGTACCCGAGTGATAGTCGGATCGAATACCCGCCTCGTCCCCGAAGAAGACCTCTGCGTTGCACTCTTTGGCGAGTTTCCTGATCGCGGGAAACTCGTTCTTCAACCAGCTCTCGACCAACGCCGGGTTCTGCTGGTAGGCGCGATACAGCGGGCGCTGACAACTCAATCCCAGCTTGGCCAAGAGCCTTCCGACGGAATTGCTGGCGAGCCGAACGCCAAACTGTCGCCGAATAAGCACTCCGACCATCCCTCGGGTCCACAGCGCAAAGGGAAACTTCAGCTGCTGCGGATTCTTCATCGTCACGGTCTCGTAGATCCATCTGATCTGGACACCCGAAAGACGCGGCGGGCGCCCGGGGATCTTCCGTGCTTTCA
>DATEYD010000274.1:0-3825 GCA_035583445.1 Minisyncoccota bacterium | reverse complement strand
TCAGGCGGCTCGTGCGGCGCGGATGAAGCGATCGGCGGCCGCGCGCAGTTCCTCGTCGCCCGAGAGCACGTTGATGCCGAAGCCGGCACCCAGCCCCGCGTCCACCACCCCCACGCTGAGGGCGATCGAGCGGGCCAGGATGTCGTCCGTCCTGGGAAGCATCCCCTTGCGGTAGCGCGGCTTTCCCTTCTCGTCGGTCACCGCGAGGATCTGCTCCATGTGGTTGTACACGTGCCACCCGCTCTCCGCGACCGTCTTCGACCCCACCTCCTTCGCCGCTCGTGAAGCGCGTCGGGCGTCGTCGAAGATCACCACCAGCAGCGTCGCACACTCCCCGACATCGGTGAGCGTGCGGAACCTCATCCCCGGGATGCGCGCCTCGATCAGCGCGTTCTTGAACTTCCCCTTGCGGTCCTTCAGCATCGCCAGGATCCGATCCAGCTTCTCCAGCTGGCCCAGCGCGAAGGCCCCGCTCAGCTCGTTCATCCGCAGGTTGATGCCGAGGATCGAGCGCTTGCCGATCTCCAGCCCCATGCGCAGCGGCTTGTGCCCCTGGTCGTGGTACGCGAAGGCCCGCTCGTAGAGCCCGAGGTCGTCGGTGATCACCATGCCGCCGTCGCCGCTGGTGATGGTCTTGTTGATGTTCAGCGAAAAGGCGCCGATGTCCCCGATCGTCCCGATGGCCTTCCCCTTGTAGGTGGCCCCCAGGGCCTGGCAGCAGTCCTCGAGCACGAGCAGCTTGTGCCGTCGGGCCACGGCCATGATCGCCTCCATCGCGGAAGGGTTTCCCAGCATGTGCACGGGCATGATCACCCGTGTCCTCGACGTGATCTTGCCCTCCAGGTCGGCGGTATCCATGGTCAGCGATTCGTCGATCTCGGTGAGCACGGGAATACCGCCCACGGCGAGCACCGCCGAGATCGAGGCGACAAAGGTGTAGCCGGGAACCAGCACCTCGACCCCGGGGCCGACCCCCACGGCTACGAGGGAGGCCATGAGGGCCCCGGTACCGCCGTTGACGGCCAGCGCGTGTCGGACCCCCGAGCGCTCGGCGAACAGCCGCTCCAGGGTCACCACCTTGCGCTTGAATCGTGGGTCGTCCTCGCTTCCGTAGCGCGAGAGGTAACCGGTTTGCATGACCTCAGCGACGTGCCGCCGCTCTTCATCTCCGATCAGGTATGATCCAGGGCCGGGCATGGTGCAGGACCTCCGAGGTGTGATAGTTTGCAGAAGAAATCGTGAAAGTTAATCTATCAGACGTGCAAATTCATGTCAACCCGGATTGACAAGTTATGCTTTCGCTTTTTACTCTCGCATTCAATCGACTTCATGGATGATTCGAGCAGCGGTCTTCGCTGCCCACAATAGATCGCGAACGCTGCTTTCTCTCCGGGAGGTACGTGTGCACGCGAAGCTGAAGGCGATCGTCTTCGATTATGGCCAGGTGTTGAGCTATCCCGAGGATCCCGGCAGGTACGACAAAATGGCTGCGATCTCTGGAGTCGATCGTCGACAGATGTGTCGAATGTACCATGCTCTCAGACCCGCGTACGATCGAGGCGAGTTCAAGGGGACCGAGTACTGGCGGCGTATCGCTGCATTGGTCGGGCGTACTCTCAGCGACGCCCAGGTAAACCAGCTCATCCAGGAAGATACTCGCAACACAACGGAGCTCAATCCGCAGATTCTGAGCTGGGTGGCCCGTCTCGTCGAGACCGGATTCACCGCCGCGATCCTCTCCAACATGACGCATGACGACATGGGGCGGATCGCGCAGCATCGGATCCGCGAGAGCCTCGGATACTTCACGGTTCAGCTGTTTTCCAGTGAAATCGGTCTGGTCAAACCGGAAGAGGCGATCTACCGGCGCTGCCTGGCGGCTCTCGGCGTTTCTCCACGTCAGGTCCTCTTTCTCGACGACAAGCGAGAGAATGTAGCTGCGGCCAGAAAGGTGGGCATGCACGCCGTCCGGTTCCGGTCTTTTGCCGCGAGCGTCCCAATGCTCATTTGCCGGTTCGGGCTACCGCAGCAACCAGATGGTGTTGGTACCGAATGAGGGCCCTTCAGTCCCCGATGGCTTCCAGCAGCTTGATGCTGCGAAGGATCTCATTCTCGATCCCCTTCGTGTCGAGCGCCTGCACCTTGGGGGAGAAGGGTTCGAACGAGATGTTGCCATTGTATCCGAGCCTCATGAGCAGCGCGATCTGATCCCTGGTTCGGATGCGGTCCGCCGCGCTCAGCATCACCCGAAGATCGTCGGTATAGCGGTCGGGTGAGGTCCGGCTCGTCACCCCGGACGCGTGCACGAGGCCGGTCAGGGAAACGTCGTACGTTGCTTCGACGTATTCAGCGGGATCCGCTCCCGTGAAGTGGTGGAAGGTGTCATAGACAATACGGTAACACGCTCCCCGTGATTCACGAATTGCCGCTGTCGCCTCGCCGAGCGACCGCAGCGAGCAGCTCGACATCCCGATGGGCTCGAGATACCCCATGAGCCCGCTTTCCTCGAAGAACGGACGGAACGCTCTCAAAGCGCCGACGGTCTCCCGATGCACCTCGTCACGGCTCCGGCTGTCAGCCTGCGAGTGGGTTGGGCAGAGGATGATCGCCTCACACACCACCGAAGCTGCAACGTCCAATAGCTTGCGCAACTCCTCGATGAGGGCAGGTAGGCGCGCTGCGGAGTTGAAGTTTTGCAGAGCATTGATCGTGATGATCCTGATGCCCAGCGACCGCGCTAGTGAATTGACCTTTTCGGACGAAAGCCCGCCGAGGGTGCCTCCAACGAGATCGTTGCGTAATTCCACCTTCCGGATCTCGAGCCGGCCGGCGAGCTCGAAGAACTCCTCGAGACCCAGTCTCGGAGATACCGATCTGTTCAGCGCAAAACGATCCCGGGCAATCATAACCCCGTCTTCCTTTCTGACAAAAGCATAATAGATGAAAGCGACCACACCTTGCAATTACCATTTGGTTATTATACGTCATACCCGATACGCAAATTGCTTTTTTAAAATTGGTAATTTTCAAATCAATTTGACAATCTGACGGCTCTATTATAGGATGAGCCCGGTAAAAGCTACGTGCCAAGGAGAAATAACATGCAGACAATACTGATGAAGAGAGGAACGTGATCGCAATTAGGTTCGTGCGAAGGGCAGGAGAGTCCTCTAATGGATGAAAGGAGAGAAGCATGAAGAAGATCGGCATGATGGTTTTCGTCCTCTCGGTATTCGTTTCCTTCGATATTTTCGCCTGGGGAGGGGGCGGCGAAAAGCCGATTACCCTGAACGTGGCCGTTCGAGACTACACGCTGGACAACGAGCCTCCCTGGAAAACGGGAGCCGCTGCATACCAGAAGCTTCACCCGAACGTCAAGATCGTGTTCGAGGGACTCCCGTACGACGATATGAGGAACAAGGTCCTCATCGCGGTCGCTGCCGGAAAGGGACCCGACATCGCCTACGTGGACTGCATCTGGCTCGGGGAGTACGCGAGCAACAAGATCATCATCCCGGTAACGAAGTACATGAATGCCACGCCGGCGCTGAAGAACGACCTGTATTCGCCATTCCTTGCCGGCGCCACCTGGAAAGGCGAGATCTATGGCCCCTGGTCGCACACCGACGTCCGCACCCTCGTCTGGAACAAGGACATGTTCAAGGCGGCCGGACTTGATCCCGAGAAGCCGCCGACGACCTGGAGCCAGCTGCGGGAGTACGCAAAGAAGCTCACTAACCCCTCGAAGGACGTGTGGGGATTCGGGTTCCCTGCGTTCGCCTCCGAAGGATCGCTGGACATGTGGTATCCCTTCGTCTACCAGGG
>DATEYD010000273.1:0-1549 GCA_035583445.1 Minisyncoccota bacterium | reverse complement strand
CCGCCTCTTCCCGGGCGACCTCTTCTCTTTCTTCAGGGGTTCATCTTTGCCCAAGAGTTGGAGCAGGACAACCTGTCCGTTGTCCCCGAGACGTCTGAGCGACAGACGAATGATCCGCGTGTATCCACCGGACCGGTCGAGGTACCGGGGGCCAAGCTCGCTGAAGAGCTTGCCAATGACAGTCCCCTTCTCGACGGGCTCCCCGTCTTCGAACGCAACGATGCTGCGATCCCCCAGAACGGAGATGGCCCGCCGTCGGTACTGGAGCGATCCCTTCTTGGCCAGCGTGATCAGCTTCTCGACAAACGGCTTAACCTCCTTAGCCTTCTGAATCGTGGTCGAGATCGTCTCATGCTCGATCAGCGATTGAGCCAGATTCCGACGCAAGGCCAGACGATGCGCGCTTGTTCTGCTTAACTCACGCCCTGCTGTTCTGTGACGCATATCCCACTATCCTATTTCTGCCCGAGGCTCTCGTGACTGTTGCGGCTACCCGGTGTCAACTGACGTCTTTGATTCCCAACGACAAGTCGATGTCCGCGAGCTTCCGCTTGATCTCGCGAAGCGAGGTCTTGCCGAAACTGCGGATCTTCAGCAGATCCGCCTCGGTCATCTGCACAAGCTGGCGCACCGTCTCGACCTTCACCGACTCCAGGCAGTTGCTGGCCCTGACCGACAGCTCCAGCTCCTGAATGGGCGTATTGAGCTTTGCCTCCAGCTCCTCATCGACTTTCTTCTCGGGCTCTTCCGACGGGACCACTCCCGCCACGGTCTCCTCGCCCAGCTCGAAGTACTGCACGAACGGGTTGATGTGTTTGCGCAGGATTTTGGCGGCCTCGACCAGCGCCATTTCGGGGCTGATCGTCCCGTTGGTCCAGATCTCCAGGACCAGCCTGTCGTAGTTCGTTCGCTGCCCGACGCGGGTGTTCTCCGTGGTGTAGCGTACGCGTGTGACCGGGGAGTAGACGGCGTCCAGATGGATTCGTCCGATCTCCTGCTCGAAGCGGTCCGCATCGGCGATTCGCTCGGACACAGGGACATACCCGCGGCCGTTCTCGACGACCATCTCCATCTCGAAGCGAACGTTCTCCGTCAACGTGGCCAACACCGCATCCTCGTTGATGACCTCGATCGCCGGATCGGCAACGATGTCCGCAGCGGTCACCACGCCCGCCTTGTTCGCGGACACCCGCATCACCTTGGGCCCGTCGCCCTGCAGCCGAACCACCAGACTCTTGACGTTCAGCACGATGTCCGTCGTATCCTCCATCACGCCCGCGATGGAGGTGAACTCGTGGTCCACCCCGGTGATCTTGATCGACGTCACCGCACTGCCTTCCAACGAGGACAGCAGCACACGCCTGAGGCTGTTACCCACCGTGGTGCCGAAACCGCGCTCGAACGGCTCGATGAAGAACCGCCCGTACTTGTCCGTGGAGACAGCGGCATCTCGTTCCACACGAGTCGGCAACTCTAAACCACGCCATGTAACTCGCATATACGCCTCCGATTCAAACTCTCGTCCTTACCTGTCGCAGAACGCAGGACT
>DATEYD010000272.1:0-2202 GCA_035583445.1 Minisyncoccota bacterium | reverse complement strand
AGTTTCTCGATGATTGTGGCGAACACCTTTGCCTCGAGTGCGTTCATGGACATGTGTGTGCGGGCGGAGTCTATCTGGTCCGCGGATATCTCGACGACCTCGACCTCCGCTACCTTCCGTATCTTCGGCTCGAGCTCCTCGCGTTTCTTGGGCGTGAGCTTCTTCGAGTCCTTGACGCCGAGTTCCTTGAGCTTCTGGTCCGACCGCACGGCCACGCCGCAAATGACCATTGGCCCTATGACGGGGCCTCTGCCCGCTTCGTCGATTCCGCAGATCATGTGTTGGTCACATGACCGAGTTCCTAGATAGAGGTTTTGCGGAATCCCATCGAAAAGGCTTATTGGCTCGGGACTGGATATTGGCAGGCGATGGCGGCCCGTGTTTTGCAGGAGATCCCTGGCCTCGGGGTGGAGCTTGAGGGGCAGTGGCTGACTCTCGTAGCGATCGTTCTCATCGTCATGGGACTGTTGACCGCGTTCTTCGGTAGGCGAGTCTGGAAGCAGGTGATGTCGTTCGCAGGCGCTGTCATCGGCGGTGTGTTCGGGTATTCGATCGGGGCTTCCCTCGGGGACCCGATCATGGGTCTCGTGGTCGCGACCCTGTGCTCGATGATCGGTGCCGGGGTCATGGTGTTCGTGGCGAAGCTCGGGTTGAGCGCGATTGCCGGGCTGATTGCGTTCGTCGTGGTTGCCGCGGTCTTGGGGAGCCCGGTCGCCGGGCTGATAGCCGGGGTCTTGGCGTTCGCCCTCACGCTCGCGTACATCGAGGCCGCGATTGGAATGGTGACCGCCATCATTGGAGGGCTTCTGGTGGGCATCGGCGCTCTTTGGCTCGAGTTCGACATGCTCTTTGTCTTGCTGGCGCTGTTGGCGGTGATGGTCCTCGGGGGCGCGTACCAGATGGTCGCGCTCAAGAACGAGTCCGAGATGAAGCGCCGGATGCGGGCGGTCGGGGTTTCCGGTCCCGTAGCGGCCGTAGCAGTGTCTCCCCCGCCTGCTCCTGCGATCCCTGGGAGGCCCTGTCCGAGGTGCAATGCGGAGATGAAGTACATGGTCGAGTACAACAGGTACTACTGCCTTCGTTGCCAGCAGTACGAATGAATAAAAAAGCGCCTCCACTTACCGTCTCGCTAGTAAACTCTTCTCGTTTTATATTCGGGCCTGGCTTACGGCCTTCCGTTGAAGCCAAAGGAGTTTCCCGACTGCCAGGCGGCAAGGCTCGAGAACAGTTTCAAGCTGACGCGGGTCGGCGTCACCGGCATCAAGAAGCCGATCATCGTGAACAGAGACGGCAAGGAGTGCCATCTCACCGCCGATATCGATGTGTTCGTGGACCTTCCCTCGACTCAGAGGGGCTCGCACATGTCCCGCGATGTCGAGGTCGTTGCGGAGATGATCGACGTGAGCGTCCGAAAGAAGGTCGCGAGCCTTGAGGAGCTGGCCGCAATCATCTGCAGGCGCTTGCTCGAGCGGCACGACTACGCCAGCTTCGCCGAGGTGCGCATGTCGGCCGACTATTTCCTTGAGCGCAGGCCCGAGGGCGGGATGGAATCGCTCGAGCCGTTCAAGCTGATGGCGAAGGCGACGGCGATGCGCGGGAACGGCCTCATGAAGGAGGTCGGCGTGGAGGTCCAAGGGATGACCGCGTGCCCGTGCGCCCAGGAGACCGTCCGGAAGATCGTCTCGGATGAGGTCCCGGGGTTCAAGAAGTTCGCAGGCGAGGTCCCGATGATATCTCACAATCAGAGGAACCGGACCACGCTCATGATCGAGGTGCCCGAGCATGTGGAGGTCGAGGCGGACGACCTGATCGACATCGTCGAGAGCTCGATCAGCAGCCCCACATACGGGATACTGAAGCGCAAGGACGAGGGGAACATAGTCCTCAGAGCGCACCGGAACCCGAAGTTCGTCGAGGACGTCGTGCGGGAGATCCTTGGGAAGCTGCTTTTGAAGTACAAGGCCTTGGACGACTCCGTCCATGTCACCGTGCGGAGCGAGAGCGAGGAGTCGATCCACAAGCACAACGCGTTCGCCGAGAGGGTGACGACGCTCAGGGAGCTGCGCCGCAGGTCCTCCTGAGACACCCCGTGACGAAAAGGTTGATTACCGCCCCGAAGTTGAAGGGTCGATGGTACTGCCAAATCTGTGCACAGTATGCAATGGGCCAGCGACGCGCAACTGCATGAAATGCGGGAAGATG
>DATEYD010000271.1:0-1606 GCA_035583445.1 Minisyncoccota bacterium | reverse complement strand
GTCGCGGGAGAGGCCGCCCGGGCCCAGCGCCGATAGCCGCCGCTTGTGCGTCAGCTCCGCCAGCGGGTTAGTCTGGTCCATGAACTGGGAGAGCTGAGAGCCGCCGAAGAACTCCTTCATCGACGCCACGATCGGCCGGATATTGATGAGGGCACTCGGCGTCGCCTGGTCGGGGTCGGTAATCGTCATCCGCTCCCGGACCACCCGCTCCATACGCAGGAGGCCAATACGGAACTGATTCTGGATCAGCTCTCCTACGGCCCGGATCCGCCGGTTGCCGAGGTGGTCGATGTCATCAGAATGCCCTATGCCGTTCGTCATGCGGATCAGCTCAGCGACGATCGTCCTCAGGTCCTCCGGCACCAGCGTCCTTGTCTCCTGGCCGATATCCAGGCCCAGTCGCTTGCTCAGCTTGTAGCGACCGACCTTCCCCAGGTTGTAGCGGCGGGAATTGAAGAACAGTGAGATGACTAGCCCCCTCGCGTTCTCCGGCGTAGGCGGATCGCCGGGCCGCAGCCGCTTATAGAAGTCCAGCAGGGCCTCCTGCTTGTTCTGGCAGGATTCCTTATCAATGGTGGACTGGATGTACCGGTGGTCGGGGTGGGTATCCACGGCGGCGAACTGCGCAAGCAGCCGCTCGTTGGTCCCCAGCTTGGTGTCGTCGTTTATCCCATCCTCCGTGTCGATCCCCCGCAGGAGGGTGGTGACGGGTATCTTCCGCTTGCGGTCGACCTTTACGGAGATGACGTCCTTGTTGCTGACCTCAAACTCCAGCCAGGCGCCACGGTTGGGGATCAGCTTGGCATAGCAGAGGTCGCGGCCGCTCGAGGGGTCGCTCTCAATAGTGAAGTAGACGCCGGGTGAACGGACGAGCTGCGATACCACCACTCGCTCGGCGCCGTTGACGATAAAGGTGCCCTGATCGGTCATGAGGGGGAAGTCCCCCATGAACAGCAACTGCTCCTTTACCTCGCCCGTCTCCTTCACAGTGAGGGACACCCATACCCGCAGCGGCGCCGAATACGTCATGTCCCGCTCCCGGCACTCCTGCTCCGAGTACTTGGGCTCGCCGAACTCGTAGTCGCCGAACTTCAGCTCCATCCGCGTCCCCGTGAAATCCTGCACGGGCGAGATCTCGTCAAAGAGCTCCCGCAGGCCCTCCTTCTTGAACCACTCAAACGAGTCTAGCTGGATCTGGACAAGGTTGGGCATGTCCAAGACGTGGGCGATCCGAGCATACGACTTCTCGACGCGTGGGATACCATTTCCAGCGCGGACGATGTCCCTGGAGACTGTCATGAAACTCTCCTCAAGAGATCTGAAGTCCGGAGTCTATTGCGGTCAGATAACAGACGCTACTGGTCCTTTTTGGGGAACGAAAGACAAGGGGGTTTTCTGTCCAGCCGAAAAACCAGTGTAACGCATCCCGTCCAAACGGTCAATTATACAGTATAGAGTAATATGGGCAACATTGCAATCCTCGATCTCCCTACTATTCTCAAGCCTCGCCCTCTCCCTCCGCGCCTGCTACAATCGACGGCAAAGGCCCGGAGATGCCCCGTTCGAGGTGCAATGGCCGCTGATACTTCGAGGAGATCTCTAGTCA
>DATEYD010000270.1:0-3317 GCA_035583445.1 Minisyncoccota bacterium | reverse complement strand
GGCAGCTGCTTCTGGTCCAACGCGGTGAACGCGCCGTTCAGGAGCCAGCCGCCTTCCTTGAAGTTGCACCAGGGACGCTGGCGGCCGTCGGGGTCGTACGTGTTGCCGTCCCGCAGGAGCTCGTCCATGGTGAGGTACTCGTTGCGCGATTCCGCCTTGCGGAGACGGAACGCGAACGGGCCGCGCGGCAGGCGTCCGATGTTGACCGCCGTGTAGCCGTTGGACTTCCTGATGATCATCACGTCCATCCGGTGCTTGTACCGGAACGCCTTGTGCACCACCGGCGAGTCGGACTCGACGATGCCGATCGTGGAGAGGAGCTTGTGCTGCTTCTTCGCCCACGTCTGGTGGACGTCTTCCCGGTCCGCAGGCGTGCTGCGGACGATGATGGGGACCTCGGGGTTGGCCGGGTTGCGCCAGATCTGGACGAAGGATGCGGTCTCGGGGAGGCTATCGAGCGCCCGGTAGAAGAGCTTCTCCTCGCGGCGGCAGGCGTTGAACATCAGCGCCAGCCGCTCGTAGATCCAGTCGTTGGAATGGCCGGTGACGACGGCCATCTCCACGAAGGTGTAGATGTCGAAGTCGGTGGCCGGACCCTCCGTGTGCCTGCGCTCGGACAGGTCCAGGATGCGCTTGAGCTCCGGGCGATCGGCGATGCCGAGCGTCTCGGCGACCTGACGGGCGGTCAGGTTGGTGCCGGCATCGATGACGTGGTCGAAGTCGAACGCCTGGATGAGCCACGACACGATGTAGTCGTTGAGCGACAGCTCGCCCTTCGGACGCGTGGGCTTCTCGCCCTGCTTGATCCGCATCGCGAAGTAGTCGTACGCGACGTCGAACCAGTCGTAGGCGAGGTCGAGTGTGTGCTGGGCGTCCTCCGGCCGGAGCAGGAGCACGTTCATCCCGAACATGACGCTCGCGAGATCCCAGGTGGCGCGATGCGCGTTGCGGTCGTTGTTGACCGTGTACTCGAGGATCGGCTTGAGAGCCGGGTCCTCCGTCAGTCCCAGGTCGCGGGCGACCAGGGACGACGCGGCGTAGCGGCTCCGCACGTCCTCGTTGAGGCCGTGCTCGTCGTAGCGGCCCAGGCAGGTGCCGACGACGAAGCGGGTCTTCTCGTAGTCCTGCACACGTTCGCCGTTGGGTGGACGCTGGCCTGCGTTCAGCAGGACCAGCCGCGCGGTCTCGATGCCTTGGAAGATGTGCTTCCCGAAGCGCTTGGCCAGGTAGAGCCCGAGCCCTTCGTCCGGGTGCGGATTCCAGTGCGTCACGACCTCGCGGCACGGCTGCGGCTTGATCCGAACGGTCATGTGACCTCCCAGCCCGCAATCGCGGGCCATTGGAACGTCGATTGGGAACGATCATCGGTAGGCCCCATTGCCCACCGTATCGCCTACTATTATATCACTCTTCCCCTATATATGCAAGGTGGGTATATTGCGTAAAAACCGCGGATTTGTTATATGAACGGTGCCCCGGCCGTGCAACACGCATGAGACACGGGTAGCAAAATCAAGCGGAGGTCCGCATGGACCTGGCGAAAGTCGGAGAGGTTCAGGTGTTCTGTGGCGTTGAGCCCGTCAACGGACGACTTGCGGAGGGATGGGTTCTGCTCTCCCTCAAGATCGTCGAAGAGCAACGGTTCAATTCCCAGATGAACATGTTTACTCGGCATGCCGATGTCTGGTACGTCCTCGGCAAGCCGCGCGAGAAGCCGAAGCCACTCGAACTGTCTCCGCGGCAAGTGTCGGACAAGGAATTCTTCAGGACCTGACCTGAAAAGGGCGCCCCCACGGGGACGCCCTCGTTGTTTATATTACCCTCCGCGCTGCACGATCCGGATGATGAGCGCGGTCGCCGCGACGAGGCCCGCGGCGAACATAGCGATGGCCAGATACTTCCAGATGAGCGGGCGGCGCTTAGAGACGATGAGGAACTTCTCCTCCACCTGCTTGACTGCCTCTTCGACCTCGTGCTCGGACTTCGTTGGGAATTCCTTGAATACTTCGGATCCACCGGCCGACTGCACGACGCGCTGCAGGTACGTCTCATTAAAGAACTTGATGATGTCGTAGCGGGATATGATGCCGACCAACTTCCCGTTCTCGTCCACGACCGAGAGCGGGTTCGCTTTCGGATGGTCGGCGAAGGCTTTCGCCGCCTCTTCCAGGGTGGCATCCGACCGGACGCTCACCGGATTGGGGTTCATGATGGCGGTCGCCTTGATGTCGCGGAGCTTCTTGAAATGCTGGTCGATGTCCTTGCGGTCTCCTTTCTCTCGCGCGATCTGGTCCATCAGCCGCAGGAGCGTCGGCAAATGCACGTCCGAAGACTGCAGGATCATGTCATAGGCGGTGATGATGCCCTTGAGCACGCGGTCCTTGTCCACGACCGGCATGCCGTCGTAGTCGTACTTTTCGAAGAGGCCGGCGATAACGTCCAACGTGTCATCCACGTCGATCGCCAGGACGTCCTTGGTCATCACATCGCTGACTTTGAGTGTTCCGTTCGGCATAGCGTCTCCATTCTACCACCAATGTTATCCCAGCGCCTGCTTCAGGAGCGGGATGATCTCCTTGCGCATCAGCAGGTACGACAATTCGGCCACGTTGCCGGTGAACATGGTGTGGATGGCATCCTGGAGCAGCTGCTGCGTCGCGGGATCGCCTGCGACCAGGAAGGTCCGCGGCTCCTCGAGCTCGACGGTGTTGTGGAAGATGTGGTCGAGCGATCGTTCCTTCTTGATATCGGCGAGGATGCTGACGATCTCATCGGCCCGCCCGGTGACGAGCCCGTGTGCGCCGATCATCTCGATCTCAGTGATGCCGACCCGTGTGCCGTTGAGCACGTACCATTTGAAATCGCCGCGCATCCGTTGCGCGAGCCGTTCGCCGGCGACGTCGGACTTCGCCATAAACATCCCCCGCCAGAAATCCTCGGACAATCCGGCGATGCGGTTCAGCCACGCCGCTGCTGCCCGATCGCGTTCGGTCGTGACCGATGCTTTGAAATTGAGGGTATTCGAGATGATGCCGCCGAACAGGAGCGACGCGACCTCTCGCGATGGCTCGACCGTGCTCTGCATGAACTTCTCCGTAATGAGGGTGGCAGACGCGCCGACCAGCTCGATCTGCACGCGCGCATTGGGAAATGCATTGGCTTCATGAACCACGCGGTGGTCGATGATCTCGGTGATCTTCTCCGGCGCGATCATCCCTCCGAGGTCGTTGCGGTCGCTGGCATCGACCAGGACGACCTGATCGAACTCATCCGCATTCTGGATGGTCCGCGGATGCGCGACCCCGAATCGGTCGAGC
>DATEYD010000269.1:0-1540 GCA_035583445.1 Minisyncoccota bacterium | reverse complement strand
ACACTGAACATGCTTGTCCAGAAATATCCGGAGTACAGGGATGCACAGATGCTCCTTCGGGAGATTTCAGATAGAGGACATTACCCATTGCAAGAGAAAGGAGAAGTGAAATGAACAAGATTAAATGTCTGCCAAATGTTTTTGCTGTCTTACTCACCATCATGATTTTCTCTATTACAAGCATGGCAGCGGAGACTGGTGAAAAGGATAAGCTCGACCGTACAATCCTTCCGATCCCAGAGCCCCAGTATCCTCATAGTACCGTGCTCGACGTCCGGAACGCCACGCCGCCACCCCGATTCGAGGTGAAAGCGCCGGCCAACGCGCCCAATGTCCTTATTGTATTGATTGACGACATGGGATTCGGCCAATCCAGCGCCTTCGGCGGGCCCATCCACATGCCGACAGTGGAGCGTCTGGCCAACAACGGTTTGCGCTACAACGAATTTCACACCACCGCGCTCTGCTCGCCTACTCGCTCGGCGCTGCTCAGCGGCCGCAACCATCACATGAATAACTTCGGCTCGATTGCGGAGACCGCTACCTCGTTCCCAGGGCAAACCGCCCAGCGCCCCGACAGCGTGGCGCCGCTGGCCAAAATGCTACGATTGAACGGCTATAGCACCGCCGCCTTCGGCAAGAACCACGAGACCGCGCCTTGGGAGGTCAGCCCTTCCGGCCCGACCGACCACTGGCCAACCCGCTCGGGCTTCGACAAATTCTACGGCTTTATGGGCGGCGAGACCAACCAGTGGGCACCGCTGGTTTACGATGGGATGACCCCGGTCGAGCCGTCGCACGACCCGAACTACAACTTCATGACCGACATGACCAATCAGGCTATCAAGTGGGTGCAAGCGGAGAAATCGCTTACGCCGGACAAGCCGTTCTTCGTCTACTTCGCACCTGGCGCCACGCATGCGCCGCACCACGTGCCGAAGGAATGGATCACCAAGTATAAGGGCAAGTTCGATCAAGGCTGGGACAAGCTGCGCGAGGAGACGCTCGCCCGCCAGATCAAGCTGGGTGTGGTGCCGCTGGGCACGAAGCTCGCGCCCAGGCCCGAGGCGATCAAGGACTGGGACAATCTGACCCCGGATGAAAAGAAGCTTTTCGCCCGGCAGATGGAAGTGTTCGCAGGCTTCGGCGAGTACGCTGACACGGAGATCGGTCGGCTGATTCAGGCAATCAAGGAGACTGGTCAACTGGACAACACGCTGATCTTCTACATCGTCGGAGACAACGGGGCAAGCGCCGAAGGGGGCATGGTCGGGCTCTACAACGAGATGACCTACTTCAACGGAGTGCACGAGACTGTTTCGGATATCCTGAAACATTACGACGAGCTTGGCGGTCCGACTACCTACCCCCACTATGCCGCAGGCTGGGCGGTCGCGGGCGATTCGCCTTTCGAGTGGACGAAGCAGGTCGCCTCGAACTATGGCGGCACCCGCAACGGGATGGTAATCCACTGGCCCAAGGGCATTGCGGCGAAAGGTGATCTGCGATCACAGTGGCACCATGTTATCGATATTGCACC
>DATEYD010000268.1:0-1715 GCA_035583445.1 Minisyncoccota bacterium | reverse complement strand
TATGGTATGCTGCGGACTACGACGCGTGGCTCTGGGACTGGATGTTCACCCCGCTCTCTGAACCCTCGACAGACGTCTTGTCTGTCGCGACGACAATGGAGATCGGGAGCTGGAGCGACATCTACTGGTCCAATGCGACGTACGACGAACTGTACAACAGGTCGTTGACCGCGATGGACCCGACCGCGAGGAGACAGCTCACCGATGAGATGCAGCGCATGCTCTACAAGGAACATGCATGCCAGCTCATCTCATACAGGAAGGAACTCTACGCAGTGAGCACGAAGCACTGGTCGAACTTCGGCGATTGGGAGGACAGCTTCTTCCTGATGCCGGACCAGGGCTACCCGTACCTGTATATGATGCTCTCGCCTAGCGGTTCGGAGGAGGATTACCCGAACAGCGTGCCGTCCATAACGAGCCTTGCGGCGTCGTTCGAGGGCACGAAGAGCGTCGCGATAACCTTCACTGCATCAGCGACGGACTCGTCAACGCTACAGTACCAGTGGTACTTTGGTGACGGTTCGGTGAGCGGATGGTTGAGCTCGCCTACGACAACGCACCCGTATGCACAGGACGGATACTACAACGCGTACTTCGCTGCAAGGGAGACCACGGCTGCACCGAGTGGCGCTGAGGACTACTTCATCTCGTCGCAGCAGACGTCGGTGAAGGTAATCGACATCAGCAACACGGCACCTTACGGCCTGTCGATCGGCTACTCGCCTACGAGCTTTGACTCGGGTGACGTCGTGACCTTCACGGCGACCGCGTCCGACCTCAACGCCGGAGACATTCTGTACTACTCGTGGTCGTTCGGCGACACGTATACTGCTAACGGCGAAGTTGTGACGCACCAGTTCAAGACTCCTGGAGCGTACACGGTCACTCTGTCCGTCGATGACATGCACGTGGGCACACAGCCGAGGCCCGTGACGACGACACAGATGGTGTCTGTTGCAGCGAACCTGCCTCCGACCATATCCGTGCCTGACTTCACGGGAGTGCCGTGGAAGCAGTCGTACACGTACACCGTGACAGCCTCCGATCCCGAGTTGGATCCTATGCGCTTCACTTGGGTATGGGGCGATGGCTCGACATCCGTGACTACCAGCCCGACGACCTCTCACACGTATAACATCAAGACGACGTATACACTGAGAGTGTTCACGGATGACCTGACTGGCCTGTCGGGACACAATGTGTCTGATACCGGCAGCGTTCAGGTTGTAGGTGCGAACAAGGCGCCAACGATAACCTCCTTCACGGTGAGCAACGCCACTCCGTACATCGGTCAGACGGTTGTCTTCACCGGTGCGGGCAAGGACCTGGACGGCGACCCGCTGACGTTCACGTTCGAGTTCGGCGACGGCACGTCAGAAGTGTATCACGCGACACCTCCGGCTGGAGTAGACGCGACATTCGTCGTGCCTCACGAGTACTCGACGCCAGGGACGAAGACCGCGTACTTGCTCCTCTTCGACGGAACTGCCACGAAGACCTCGACTGGCATAACGATCGGCGTGATAGCCAACTACGAGCCAGTCGTGACGCCTCTTGAGGACGCGAGCGGAGTCGCAGGCTCCGAGCTGAGCTTCCTGTGTGATGCGTTCGACCCAGACTGGGACGATCTCACCTACACATGGAACTTCGGGGATGGTTCCCCGCTGGTCGTCGGCAACCCCGTGGTGCACACCTACGCAGTGGCGGATGTC
>DATEYD010000267.1:0-2846 GCA_035583445.1 Minisyncoccota bacterium | reverse complement strand
GTAATTCAAGACCAGCGACGACTCCCGCATCCCGGTTTCACCGTTTACTGCTCCCGGGTCCGAACCTCCGTGGCCCGGATCGAGCATGATTCTCATGTCGCCTCCCGAAAATAAAAAGGCCCCGAAAGGGGCCTCCGATTGAACTACGGAAGAAACTGTTATTCCGTCAGTCTTCCCTCACCGGGATGATGAGAACCTCCGGCAGATCCTCTCCCAGCACCGTCTTGACGTTCGCCTCGGCGTGGTAGTCCTTGCCGTTCACGCCTCCGCCGTACTTCTTCAGGAAGGTCAGTTTCAGATTGTCGCCGACGATCGCGACGGATCCGGCCTCGATCATCTTGTCCGTGACGTCCTCGCTGGTCAGTTCGTCGGTCACCACCAGCGAGTTGATCGAGGTCAGGGAGTCCCCCGGCAGGAGGGCATCCTTCACATCGAAGTTGATCGTCAGCCATCTGCTCTCGTACTTCTGGACGGGCGGCTTCACCACCTGTGCCATAGTCCCCTCCTATTGATCGTCGTGCTCGCGCTTTCGTGCGGTCGCGTCGTATTCCCGTTTTCTCGCCTTGGCATCGTACTCCCTCTTTCGGGCCATCGCGTTGTAGGTATTCCTGGCGGATGCGAGCCTCGGAATCATCATTTTGTCGAGTGCGTGCCCGGCGTCCACAATGACGACGGTCCCTTGAAGGAGCATGGCGTCGATCTCGTGGCCCAGGTCCGTGAGGGCGACGCGGGCCTCGATGGAGAGAGAATCCAGGCCCGATCCGAAGTCCGCGAGGGCTATCGGAATCGCGGCGGCCTCGATGAACCGGACCATCGTGTCGACCCCGGAGGCCTCGTCCGCGAGTGCGATCTGGCCCAGGAGCGAGAGGAGATCTGCGCCGCTCCCCGCATCGACGATCCCGAGCGGCGCATAGAACAGAACGCCGTCCGACCCGGACCCTGCGTCTCCAAGACCAAGGGACGCAACGAGGGAAACCGCGTCGACCCCGGAACCCGAGTCGCCGATGGGAATGGCGGCGGCCAGTGCGAGGAGATCGACGCCGGAACCTGTGTCCTGCACGGAGAGCGCCGCCTGGATCGCAGCGACCACGTCCGCTCCGCTCCCGCCGTCCTCCAGGGTCTTGTAGATGATATCGAGGAACTCCTGGACGGACATCGCGTCCACACCGGTTCCCACTTCGTCGAGGACCAACTGCGCGATGATCGCGACGGCGTCTATCCCGGAGCCCGCCTCCTGGAGAGCGATCACGGCATCGATGAGGGAGACGGTGTCCACCCCAGCCCCGGACTCGGAGATGGAGAGGGCCGCATGGAGCAGGGAGATCGCGTCGGCCCCGCTCCCTGAATCCGCCAGCGACTTGAACACCGTGATGAGTGCCTGCAATGCATCGACGCCTGCGCCTGTTTCCAGAAGCGTAAGGGCCGCCTGGAGAACGGCGAATCCGTCTTCCCCGGATCCGCTTTCAAGGATCGACAGAACCGCCTCGATCACCTGCGCGTCCGTACCGGACCCCGTATCCGAAACGGAGAGAGCGGCTTGGAGTGCAGAGATCACATCTGTTCCGGAGCCGGAATCCGCCAGGTCCTTGAAGACCGTAATCAGGGCCTGTAACGCATCGGCTCCTGATCCGGTTTCGATGATCGACAGTGCGGACGCGATGGAGGACATTGCATCAACGCCTGAGCCTGCGTCCTCCAGTGCCTTGAGGACCGTGCCGGCAACGTCCATCGCATCGGCACCGGCGCCTGACTCGACGAGCTGGACCGCAGCCTCGAGGACCGCTATCGCATCGTCACCGGACCCCAAGTCATGGATAGCAAGAGTCGACGAGAGGGTAGAGATGACATCGTTCCCCGCTCCGGAATCCGCGAGCGCCAAGGCAGCCAGGATCGATGCGGCGTCCGTACCGCCTCCGAACTCGGCCAGCGAGAGCGCGGCTTGAAGAACGGAGATGACGTCCACGCTGCTCCCGGAATCCTCCAGGACCTTGAACACTGTGATCGCCAGTTCGAGTGCATCGGCCCCCGAGCCGGCTTCCAGGATCGAGAGCGCGGTATTGAGGGCCGAGATCGCGTCCGACCCAATCCCCGCGTCCACGGCAGAGAGTGACGCGGACAGCGCATCAATCGCATCGCTTCCGATACCAGAGTCGGCAAGGGATTTTTCAACCAGCTGGGAAACGGTGAGTTCGTCGACTCCGGTCCCCGACTCCGTGGTGTGTTCCGCGACGCCCGCAGAGAGAACGTCCAGTCCAATCCCGGACTCGGCAAGAGCGAGCGCAACCTCAAGCACCGCAATCGTATCGGATGCGTTTCCTGTGTCGGTGACAGCAAGAGACGAAAGAATGGATGCCAGCGCATCCGATCCGCCACCCGAGTCAGCGAGCGACTTCGCTACTTCAGTGAGAAGGATGTCGAACATCCACGAGTAGCCATCTATCCACCGGGCATCGCGTGGAAGCGCGGACCCGGAAGAGAACGGAAGGTCCGTCTGCCCATTCCACCACCTTGCGTCGGTCGGCATCAGAACCTCACGCAGCGTTCAGTTGCGGATCGACGTACAGTTTCACGGATGCCGCACCGACCCCGAGCCGCAGGCGGTAGACCACGTGGCCGACCCGTCCAGGCGTGAATGTCACGGAGAATTGCGTCCAAGTTGTGTTGTCGGTCAGCACATCGGACGAGGCGATGATTGCTCGATGCGTGGTTCCCGCCTCGTCGTAGTATTCGGCCTCAAGGTAAAGTTGCGCCGCTGTGGGGAATGTTGACCAGTTCTCCGCGCCGCCTGTGCCGCCCCGGAGGTAGATGGAGCGCGTCTGTTCCGAAGCGGGAACATCCCACTCAAC
>DATEYD010000266.1:0-5789 GCA_035583445.1 Minisyncoccota bacterium | reverse complement strand
GGCTGCCACAACGAAGACCGCGCTCAGAAGGGGGATGACCAGTGTGCCGAACTCAGGTATGATCACCATGTCCGGTGTCATCCACGGGTACCTGTCGGTGCCTCCCGTGTCGAACACATATGGCGTATCGCCTATGCCGTCCGCACCCGGGACGTCCTGGTCGGGGCCGTTGTTTTCGTCGGAGCCCGAGTAGTCCGACCAGTAGTTGCCTCCGCTCGGGTAGCCGTCGTCCCAAGCCGTGTTGACACAGGTATCCTGCATCGCCTGGACCCCGTTCCCGATGAAGACGTTGTGGAACACGCCGATATCGGTCGAGTTGCCCACATAGACCCCGTACTCGGCGTTCGAGGTCACCTCGTTGTTCTCGATTGTGATCCCCCATGTGTTGTTCATTGCGATCCCGAAGAACCCATTGCCCGAGATGTTGTTGTCATCGATATCCCAGTATCCGGACTCCTCAACCATGATCCCCGACCAGTTCGAGTCCGAGCAGGTGTTCGACGAGACGAGGATGTCGCTCGCATCGATGCCAGCAATCGACGACATGTTGTTGTTCAGCAGCGTGTTCCCGATGATGTTCACTTGCTGGCACGTGTACATTTCAATCCCGACGAGATCCTGGCCCGTGACCTCATTGCCCGTCAAGTTGCAGTCGTCGGTCTCCATCAGGAGGATTCCCGCCATCCCGCTGTCCATCAAGCAGCCTTCGACCGAGCCGTGAGGTGCCTGATACATGACCACGCCCATCGATCCCGCACCAAAGACGTGCACGTTGCGGATGATATAGTGGGCCGTCGTCCCGTAAATGTAGACCCCGAACATGTCCAGGGTCGCGTCGATCTCCCAGTTCTCGATGATGTACGGGTCAATCGCGCTGCCTGTTCCGTCCGTGACCCCGTTAGCCAATGTGAAGCCCGTATTCCCCATGATCATTATCGCATCGTGGGGCGTGTAGCTCACCCTCGCCTTCAGGACGTCGTCTCCGGTCCCGATGTTGAATGCGATGGAGAATGTCGCGATCACAAGCAGGACTGCAGATGCGATGATGCCTAGGATGGCGAGTCGTCCTGTCGTGTCTCCGGAACTCCTCCGTCTTTGAGGGCCGATTCCATGTCCTCGGTCTATGAGCCCTGTCTCACACGCACGGCTCTGTTCCCTTCCGATCACACCGCGAGGATGCTCCAAAACATCGGCCTCGCCCCTGTCCACTATAAGCCCCGGACTCGCCAGACATGCTCCCGCCATTCCGCTTCCCCAGGGGTCAGCATGCCCATGCTAGGATTTGGCACTTTCCGCCGGCAGCAACCGTCTCCGAGTTCCTCCGGCGGGCACACTGGCTCTATAAATACTCTATCCCCGGCTCAATATCACTTCTGGTAACCGCCCCTCCAGGGTTCATATAGCCTCCTCCTCAGTCTAATTCCTAGCATTTCGCAGAAGGGGTTCACCAACATGCGAGCTACGAATCTGATTGCAGCAGTGATAGTGCTAGCCATGGTCGGCGCCGGCTTCGGCGCCGCCATAATGAACGTATCGGCCTTCGAGAGCGCAAGAGACTCGGCCGGGTATTTCTACACCGATAGCAAGGCCCCGACCCCGAGCGTCGCCCTCGATTGGATCGAGATAAGGAACACGGGTGCGAACACGTACGCGTCCGGCGACGATGACACCAGCAGCGTCCTGCCGATAGGCTTCGACTTCGAGTTCTACGGCAGGAGGTACTCCGCCCTGAACGTGTCCACCAACGCGCTCGTCATGTTCGGCACCTCCAGTTCATCCTACAGCAACGACATGATACCTGACACCAGTGACGTCGACAGCTTCGTCGCGGTCTACTGGGACGACCTGTACGCGAACTCCGGGGAAGTAGTCTTCCAGACGGTCGGCTCCGCCCCGTTCAGGCAGTTCGTGGTCGAGTGGTACAATGTCACCCGCCTGAGCGGCTCGAACCTCATGACGTTCGAGGTGGTGCTCAACGAGACCTCGAACGACATCTGGTGCCAGTACCTGACCCTGAACGGTGAGACTGGCACGTCCGCCTCCGAGGGCATGGAGAACCAGGCCGGAACGATTGGGCTGCAGTACGGTTACGGCTCCTCGGTCCTCACAGACGGTCTGGCGATCAGGTACTCCCCCGGGATCATCACCATCGGCCCCAGCGACACGAAGACAGGCAGACCTTCGGACACGCTCACTTACAATCTCGTGGTATTCAACAGGCAGTCCTTTGCGGACTCTTTCGCGATCACATACGTATCCGACCTCGGCTGGTCGGTGGCCGTCTACGACGCTCTGATGAACCCCCTGGGCGACACGGACGGCGACCTGATCCCGGACACGGGGACGGTTCCTTCGAACGACTTCGCAGCTCTTATCGTGCAGGTGGATCTGCCGGGCTCGCCGGCCAGCTCCACTGAGACGACTACACTCACTGCCACATCATACGCCGACCCGCTGGTCTTCGACACATGCATCCTGGTCAGCGTAGTCCTGCCAGCATGGCTGTCGCCTCCACACAGTGACTACGGGGACGACACCGACTCAGACGGGGACTACAACTACCTCATTGTCGACGTGTCATTCCATGTGCTCACGGAGGGATGGTACTACATCTCGGGCATCTTGCACACGTCCTCCGAATGGGCGATCTCATCGGACGGCGGATGGGGCTACTACGGCCAGGGCGACCACACGGCCCAGCTGACGTACTACGGCTGGATAATCCGCGGGACATGGACCGACGGGCCGTACCATGTCCATCTCCTCATCGAGGACAACTGGGGCGTGGACATCGATACCGGCATACACACCACCGCCGCATACTCCCACACGGACTTCATGGAGGTCCCCGGGTCATTCGTGGATCCGTTCACTGACATGGGCGTTGACACGGACAGCGACGGCCTCTTCGACCACCTCGCGATAGACGTCGTGATCGATGTCAACTACGACGGGAGGTTCGTCATCTACGGCTATCTCTACGACACGGACTGGAACAGCATCGGCTATGAGTTGATCGACGTCGACCTCGTCACGGGCACGAGGACGGTGACGATGGTGTTCGATGCGTGGGAAATCGTGACCAACGGCGTCAGCGGTCCGTTCTATGCCCAGTTCACCCTCTTCGCCGAAGTCGAGGGCTCCATGATGTACATGGACAGCTACGCGTACTTCACGCCGACCTACGACCTCACGGACTTCGAGAGGCCGGGCGCCATGTTCCAGACGCCGCACTCCGAGTTCGCGGTCGACACCGACTCCGACGGCCTCTACGACTACCTCGTCATTGAGGCGAACGTCAGCGTGACGGTCGAGGGCGACTACACTATCAGTGGCTACATGGAGAACTCGTGGGGCAACTCGATCGGGACGATCACAAACACGACGCACCTGACCGTGGGCAACCACACTGTCGAGCTGGCATTCCTCTGCTGGTCCATCTACTACTACGGGGATGACGGCCCGTTCGACGTCTACTTCACGCTGTTCGGCCACGCGGCCGTCCTGGACGAGGACTACTACGAGACCCTGTACTACGGTTTGTGGGAGTTCGAGAACACCCTCGGATGGTTCGAGGCGCCTCATGTCGACTCCGCGATCGACAACGACGCCGACACGCTCTATGACTATCTCAAGGTCGAGATCGGAGTGAACGTGACGGTCGCGGGCACTTACCTGATCACCGCCGACCTCGAGAACAGTTGGGGCTGGTCCATAGAGGCGCTCTCCAACACCACCTACCTCTCAGCCGGCTGGAACTCGGTCGAGATATGGTTCACCGGCTGGATCATCAATGACTACGGATACGATCCCTTCCAGGTCGAGCTCTACCTGTACGATTCTGCTGGAAGATACATGCACAACGACTGGATCTTCACCGCGGCGTACCTGTACACCGACTTCGAGGGCATACCGGCCTATCTCGGCTCGCCTCACTCATCTTGGGCCGTGGACGACGACTCCGACGGCGACTACGACAGATTCATCGTCAACGTAACGGTCGAGGTGACGAGCGCGGGCTTGTTCCTGGTCACATGTGAGATGTACGACTCGGGCTGGGGCTATATCGGCATGGCCGGCACCTGGGCCACTCTGGACGCGGGCACGAACGTGGTCGCGGTCGAGTATCCGGGATGGCGGATGTACGCCAACGGATGGTCCGGGACTAACTATGTCTACATCTACCTCTACGACGAGAACAGGGTGTACCTCGACGATGTCTTCTACACGAGCGAATCGTACGACTGGGACAGCTTCGACGCCACCCCTGCGACCATCATGTCGCCTTACGCCGGCTCATCACCGACGGTAGACGGCGCTATCGGGGCGACTGAGTGGGCGGACGCGGTTGCGGTTGACCTGGACGAAGCCTACGTGTCGAATGAGATCTCAGGTACGATGTATGTCATGAACGACAACTCGAACCTCTATGTCCTCCTCGACATGTACGGCGATATGACCGAGAACGAGTGGGACTACTCGAGCATAAGCTTCGATACCGGCAACGACGACGTCGCCACAGATGAGGGCGAGGACGAGTTCACCTTGACTGGATCGTACTCGGATCCGCAGATACACTATGTGTACAGCGATGCCTCGTCGAGCTGGATATGGCACTGCGCTCCGTTCGAAGAGGACGGGCTCCTAGGCACCGCGGGCTTCGGCTCCAGCGCGAGCCATGTGGCGGCGCACAGGATATTCGAATACGCGATACCCCTGGAGCTCCTGGAGACCTCTGCGGGCGACGAGCTCGGCTTCATCCTGGACAGCCACAACAACCAGGGAGTCTACGACGCCGATGACGGCGCGATCAGCTCGTGGCCGATGTACTACTCGGGCTGGCCTGAATTCGAGCAATACGGCCAGATAATCCTCTCGGAACTCATCGTGATCCCGCCCCCGACGACCACAGCCGCGGTCTCCGGGACGGCCGGGACCAACGGATGGTACAAGTCCGACGTCAGTGTCGCGTTGAGTGCGACGGGTGGCGACGGAGGCGTGGACTACACTCAGTACAGGCTCGACGGAGGCTCGTGGACGACCTATTCGGCTGCGGTCGCGATAGCAGGCGACGGCACTCACACATTGGAGTACCGCTCTGCTGACAACACAGGCCAGGTCGAGGCGACGAAGACGCTCACCGTGAAGATAGACAAGGTCCTGCCAGTTACCGCAGCGGCCGTCTCAGGAGCCCACGTATGGCTCAACTGCACGGACGCAACGAGCGGAATGGGCAGCATAATGTACCGCATCGACAGCGGCACATGGACTGCCTGCACGGGCATGATCACGGTGACGGGTGCCGGCACGCACACGCTAGAGTTCTATGCGACGGATGTTGCGGGAAACGTCGAGGCTATTCAATCAGTCGCAGTCGAGGTCGAGGAATCCTCCGATGACGACGGTGGCGACATCCTCGGCTCGGGCGCGATCGTCTGGATCGCCCTAGGGCTGCTCGCAGCGGTCGCCGCGATAGTCGTCGTGTTGCTGCTCATGAAGCGCAGGAAGGGGCAGCAGCCAACGGACATGGGCCCTGCGGCCAGCGCTCCGATGGAGCCACCGCCGCCCCAGGCCTGAGAAGAACCTGAAGAACCCTCTCATCCACTTAGGCCCGGTGGGATCGTCTCCCCCGGGTCGAACATCCTTTCTTCTGATTGAGATGCTCATGGATCATGCATTATTATCAGAGTACCCTGGACTGGTTACATGTTATTGGCTCTGGAAGAGCAATGGTTGAATGAGGCAATGGTGCGTCCTTTGAGGATGTCAGTCCGGACTCCGTGCGGCAT
>DATEYD010000265.1:0-2283 GCA_035583445.1 Minisyncoccota bacterium | reverse complement strand
CCACGACCACGACCACGACCACGGCCACGGCCACGGCCACGAAATCTGGGGCGCGAGGGAGGAAATGGTGGAGTTACGGTGGGTTGGGGGGACCTGCGAAGGGGCTGAAGTGCGCGCGCCAGGGGGGTGAAGCCACCTGTGCGGCGTCCAACGTGACCTGCGGAGGGGCTGAAGTGCGCGCGCCATTTAGCCCGAAGTTCCCCGTGATTTGAGGCTCAGATTCCGCGCAGGGCCGCGGAATCTGAGCCTTTTTCGTTCTTTGCGTTGCAAGAAGTGTTCCCATGTAATAGGCGAAGTGGTGCTTGCAATAGCGACGCTGGCGTGGTATTGGGTTCCCATGTACATCGAGACGGTGCCCAACCACGGCTCCCGTCCCACCGTCCTCCTCCGGGAGGGCTGGCGCGAGGACGGAAAGATCAAGAAGCGCACCATCGCCAATCTCACCGACTGGCCCGAGCACAAAGTCCAGGCCCTTGCTGCCGTGCTCAAGGGCGACAGCGTCGTCGGAAATATCCACCAAGCCTTTGACATCGTTCGCTCGCGTCCCCACGGTCACGTCGCGGCCGTGCTCAGCACTTTGCGCCGATTCAAGCTCGACCATCTCCTGGCTCGCGCGCCCAGTCGCGAGCGTGACCTGTGCGTTGCCTTGATCGCTGCGCGCCTCATCGCGCCGGGGTCGAAGTTGGCCATCACGCGTGGCTTGTCGGCGGAGACCGCCGAGAGCACGCTTGGCGAATTGCTGGGTGTCGACGATGCCGACGAGGATGAGTGCTATGCAGCGATGGACTGGCTGCTGGCGCGCCAGGTATCCATCGAGAATGCCCTGGCCAAACGTCACCTGACCGATGGGGCCTTGGTGCTCTATGACGTGACCTCGACCTACTTCGAGGGCCACACGTGTCCGCTGGCCAAGATCGGTCACTCGCGCGACGGCAAGAAGGACAAGTTGCAGATCGTCGTCGGTTTGCTGACCAGTGGCGATGGCTGTCCGGTCGCGGTCGAGGTGTTCGAGGGCAACACCGGCGACCCTAAAACGCTGGCTTCCCAGGTTGGCAAACTACGCGAGCGTTTCGGGCTCGAACGGGTCGTGCTCGTCGGCGACCGGGGCATGATCACCGACGCGCGTATCCGCGAGGATCTCTCCAAAGCCGAAGGGCTCGACTGGATCACGTCGCTGCGCAGCCCTGCCATCGCGGCTCTCGTCGAATCTGGGTCGTTGCAACTATCGCTCTTCGACCAGAAGGACCTGGCCGAGATCAGTGACCCGGCCTATCCGCGTGAGCGCTTGGTGGTCTGCAAGAATCCCTTGCTGGCCGAGGAACGTAGGCGCAAACGGCGCGAGTTGCTCGCCGCCACCGAGCGGGATCTCGAGATCGTTGCGAGGGCCGTTGTTCGGAGCAAGCGCCCGTTACGCGGCAAGGACAAGATCGGGTTGCGCGTGGGCAAGGTCCTGGGTCACTACAAGATGGCCAAGCATTTCAAGCTGACCATCACCGACGACAGTTTTCGCTACGAACGCGACGAGAACGCCATCGCAAGCGAGGTAGCTCTCGACGGGATCTACGTCGTTCGCACGACCGTGCGTGCGGAACGGCTGGCCTGTGAAGAGGTGGTCCGGTCCTACAAGCGCCTAGCCGCCGTCGAGCGAGCCTTCCGCAGCCTGAAGACGATGGACCTTCACATTCGTCCTATCCATCACCACAAGGCCGACCGCGTGCGTGCCCACGTCTTTTTGTGCATGCTCAGCTACTACGTCGAGTGGCACATGCGTCGCGCCTGGGCACCGCTTCTCTTCGACGATGAAGACAAGCCCGCAGGCGAGGCTTTGCGCGCTTCGGTCGTTGCCCCCGCAGAGCGCTCGCCGGCTGCCCAAGAGAAGGCGAATACCAAGCGAACTGCCGACGGTGGCCCTGTCCATAGCTTTGCCACCATGATTCGAGACCTCGCTACGCTCGTGAAGAACCGGGTGCAGCCTCGAACCGACGGCGCCGACGTCTTTGACATCATCACCAAGCCAACCCCCCGCCAGAAGCAGGCGCTCGACCTCTTGAACGTGCGTCTGTAGCCAGTAACGAGCGGTTGAATTTCCTCGTCTGCCAGGAAATTCAACCGCTTACGCCGAATCGACTGGGGAACTTCGGTCTAGAGCACCGAAACGGTTTGGCAGGCCAATGATTTCCGGATTTTTCACCACAGAGAGCGCAGAGGCCACAGAGTCGGAAGGAAACGGGTTTTTCAAGTCTCTGGATCCGAACCCCTTCTCACTCCTCCGTCTCTGTGCTC
>DATEYD010000264.1:0-1735 GCA_035583445.1 Minisyncoccota bacterium | reverse complement strand
GGGCTGGGTTCCCGAGCCGGCGGGGTAGATGATCCCCGACAATCGCTTCATCAGATCATACGTGTAGTTCGTCTGATGACCATTGGGGTCGACAATAGACGTTATATTGCCCCACCCGTCGTACCCCACGAGCGTCTTCTGCACCTGCGGATCAGTGAGTATCGGCAAACCCTCGGCATCCAGCCTCCGCACAGTCTTCTCGATGGCCAGGATACGCCCAGCCTGGTCGAAATCGTAGACCTCGCGCTGGCCTCGGGCTCCTTCGACCGTGACATCGAAGGAGGCGTCGTCGTAGATGATCCTCGTCGTGGGATTGTCAGCCAGGAATGCTACGCCCTGTAACGGATCCGCATTGAGCGGGTCGTTTTCATCAGGCTTGATCGTCTCGACAGGTCTGCCGATGGCATCGTAGGCATATGCGCTCAGGTATCCGCGTGCGTCGCGTTCGTACCGCTTCAAGCCCGAATACCGGTCGTTCCAGACCACGGTCTCCAGGTCGGTGCCGGCTGCGCCTGCGGCAAGTTCGACATCCTCCCTGGTCGTCGTGACGATGGAGAACCGGCTCGGCGTGTAGTCCCGGTCGATACGCGTGACCAGCGATCCGCCGGTTCCAACAGGGCTCGTGATCTTCGTGATCTCGCTGTTGCTGTCGTATTCGTAAAGCGTCTCGAGCGGCCTCCCGCCAACAAAGGCGGTCTCCGCGATCCTGCGACCGAGCGCGTCATAGTCGAAGAATTGCCGGGTGGTCCTGGTTGGCTGGGATTCGTCGGATACGCTGTACTCGATCCACTGCGCGAGTTGCAGGTCCATGCGCGGTCGTGTCAGCTCGGGGAAAGAATACGGCGAGCCGGGAACGGGATCGTTGCCGAACGTGCCCACGTACGGCTTCACGAAGTACGAGACGGTAGTTGTCCTGCTGACCACGGCATCCCCGTCTGCGGTGGTCTCCACGGACTTTTTCACATTCCCCCACGGGTCATATTCCCAACTTGTGTCCGAAGAATGGCTGGTCCCCCGGTCCACGTTACGTGACGCCATCCGGAGCGTGCCCGAATGGTAGGTCAGCGATGTCGTTTCGATCTCGGTGCCTTCAGGGGACTTGACGACGAAGCTGCTTTCGGTCGGTACGATCTCGACCCTGATGAAGGGATCCATGATGAGACCCTGCACCGCGGCCATTGCCCAGTCCTCGACGGTCAGATAGGTCTTGCGTCGTTTCGTCTCCATCCCGTAGGTGTGGGTCGTTTCGGTCGGCCCGTCATTGACGGTGGTCCATTTGTTGACGACCTGATGATGTCCTGCGTAGTAGAAGCCGTACGTGAACTGCGTCGTTCTCAGCTTTGGCCCCGTCAGCGAAACATGTTCTTCGATCGATGAGGTAAACAGCCGGGTTGGGAACTCGACGGAACCTTTCAGCCCTGTTGGTATCACTCCGAACAGGTAGTCGCTGAGCTCCACATCCGCGTACTCAAAAATATCCTTGTCGGTATGGATCCGGGTGTACCCGATCCCCGGGCCTTCCGCGGAACCGAGCGTGTAGGCGATCTCGGTGCTCAGGTGTCCTGAAATAGTGAACGCAGGCGGGAGTATCCTTCTGGTAAGCCATCCGAGTCCGAGCGCGTCCATGATGATCTGCGCAATGTTGACATTGATCGCGAACCCACCCTCCAGCAACGGCGTGCGATCATACCCGTAAGTCCAGGTTCGGTCTTCCGCATCGGTTACCGAGCCGAGC
>DATEYD010000263.1:0-1136 GCA_035583445.1 Minisyncoccota bacterium | reverse complement strand
GAGCCGCTGGAAGCGCACATCCATTCCTTCCACGGGAACCACGCAATATCGGAGCACTCGAACGCAGAGGGCTTCGACGATGGAAGTCATAGCGGCGAGCGGTCTGCGGAACGGTCTCCATATCCACGGCTTGTTGTAGCGCACCTCAAGCGCGTAGTTCTCGTGACAGTCGTAGATTACCGGCCGCCGAGTGACGAGGAAGAGGAGGACGGCCCACACGATGAAGTCGATGTCGTGGAAGTAGCACACGCGCGCCTTCTGCTGTAGGGCTGCGCGGAACGTACGGAATGCGTTCGCGATGCGTCGCATGCGGGTCTTTGATTCTAGTACGGTGATCCACGACCGCACATAGGGGTCGTTGCGTGGCGCCGGCCATCCCGCCACGAGCGCCACCGACAACCCTGCCTGCGCGAACGCCTTCACGCCCCGCTCGTAGATCCTTGCTTCGAAAGGGGGATGAATCGTCGTGATCACGCAGACATCTACCCTCCCCATTGCTGGTCCTTCATGATCCTGGTATCCTTATCATATTCACGGCGGATCCGACCGCCCGATTGCAGGTGAAATCCTTCACATCATGTGCGATGGGGCGATGGACTCAGGTGGTGATAGTAGCCGCTCGCGGGGCTTGCTTCAAGCGGTCTGGAAGGATCAGGTGCGGAACGTCCAGTATTTGTTCGCTAGGTAGTTGATGAGGATGAACACCGTCATACCCGCACCCTGTGCGATGATCGTATCGACGCGGAGCGATTCTGCGAGAAGAACGAGGGTGAGCATGTTCGCGGCGTACGCTACGGCGAATGAAACGAGATACGGCACCGCTTCCTTGCTCCATCGCCGGTTCGACCGGAATGCCCATCGCTTGTGAAGGAAGAACCCCAGTGCAAGGCCGATGCTGTAGACAATGACATTGCTGAGAATGTAGTTAAGGCCGAGCACGGAGGGGAGCACATAGAGCAACCCGGCTCCGATCAGCGTTCGCACGACGCCGATCATGCCGTAGCGGACAAACTCGTGTATGGTCGCCCGGAGGCTCCGTGACGGCATGGTTCGTATCAAAGCGCCTTTTTCAGCAGCGAGATGATCCGGTCCTGGTCGGTTTTCTTCAAACTTGGGTAGATCGGCAGCCTGAGGAT
>DATEYD010000262.1:0-1071 GCA_035583445.1 Minisyncoccota bacterium | reverse complement strand
CTCCTGCGACCAGTTCGAGGAATCAAACATCACTGCCCAGGTCTTGCGCTGTAGCGTGACCATCGTCGCTGCGCTGTCAGCAACGGCGCCGTCGGATGTCAGCGTGAGCGTGCTGCTGACAAGTGTATCGCCGTCCCAGGTGTCGGTGATGTTGTTGACCTTAAGCGTTGTCCCTCCATCCACCGTGAACAGCGTACCAATGCTAAAGCCGACATCAAACCAGCTCATTCCCGTCAATGTGAGCGTATCCGCTGCCGTACCATTGGTCGCGAGATCCACCGTCAATATCTGTGCATCGCCGAGATCGCGCCAGACGAGGCGATCGTCCGGTTCCTCTATCCCGACCGTCTGGGCGCCGGTGAATATGGTCTGGCCGTCGCCGTAGAGGTTGACATAGACATCCGCTCCGGGATCACTGACCAGGCGCAGTGTGTAGTCATCGCCTGCTCCACCCATGACAACGCGGGTAGAACCGTCGGACTCAGTGACTAACACCTTCGCAGATTCGTTGTCGAACACCCGTACATCCAGCTCGACAGGAAGTGCGCTGTCATACACGGGGTCGGCTGACACAAAGGTGTATGTAATTTTGACAATGTTCGTGTTCTCGCGGACCTCGTCATCGACCGCCTTGATGGTGAGCGTACGCCAATTATTATCACCCGGCCCGAATGTCAGGCTGGTAATCGGTATGTCAGGAGTTGAGCTCGACAGGTCGAACACCTGTACCTGGTCCAGAGCGTCAAATTCAAAGCTGACCATAACAGCCTCCGTCGGATCGACGGACAGCTTGACCTCGTAGGTGTCGCTGATCGCCCCGGTCGTGCCTTCAAGCACTCGGGTCGAGTTGTCACTCTGACGGATCAGCAGTGTGCCGAGGTCGTCGTCGAACACGCGCACCTCGACGTTCGGGATCGCCACGCCATCGAACGCCGCGTTGTCGGCCGCGTTCGGGCTTACGATCATCAGGCTGTGGCTGACCATGACCTTGCGCTCACCCTCGAGCACGTCGTCATGTGCGGCCTTGACCAGTACGGTCTGCGGGATGGACCAGGTAGTTGAGGTGAACCC
>DATEYD010000261.1:0-1109 GCA_035583445.1 Minisyncoccota bacterium | reverse complement strand
ACCATCCTGTCCTCGTCGTCCCCGCCCAGGTTACAGTGTATGGATACGGCGTCAGCCCCGAGGGCCGCCGCATCGTCCGCCCTTGCCACCAGGACCTTCAGGTTCGGGTCCGGCGACATCGATGTGCTGGCTGATATGTGGACTATGAGTCCCAGCCTCGACCCCACAGACGGGCCTGCAAACGGGACGAGCCCTTTGTGAATGACGATCGCCGAGGCTCCGCCTTCGGCGAGCTTGTCCACAGTGCTCCGTATGTCCTCTATGCCCTTGACCGGACCTAGGGATATCCCGTGGTCCATGGGCACAATGACGGTCTTGCCAGTCCCCTGGTCGAAGATCCGCCTCATCCGAATCGTCTTGCCCGTCATCAAATCACCAATGTCTTACCGTGCTACGGTGTGTCAATGCCGTCGCCATTGCGCTGGACGTATAAGTCCCTTGCTACACCTTGGCAGTGCGAAGGCGTACATTATGTCGCAATATTAATGTATTATTGTACACATGTAGTCATCGATTCCTATGTGGGACAAGATAGCGAACTACTTCGAGAAATACCCTTCACAGGCGAAGGTCGCCAGGTATCTCTTGAGGTACGGCTTGCGGATCGACAGGGACCATGTCTTCTGCGGCGACGTGAGGATCGCAGATTCGTCGCTCGCGAGGGCCGCGGGTGTGGACAGAAGGGTGGTCAAATCCACGCTAGAGACCATCAAGGGCGACCCCACGCTTCTGAAGTTCTTCTCGCAGCTGCAGCCGACGAACCACCTGAAGAACGCCGCATCCGCCATGGGCTGGAGTGCGATCGAGATCGTGCCGACGGACGCCCATGAGCCAGGTATCATAGCGTCCGTGGCTGAGATACTGTCGAGGTCACAGATCAGCATCCGGCAGGCCATCGTGGACGATCCCATGACATCCGAGGAGCCGAAGCTGTTCATCGTGACTGAGAGCCAGGTCCCGTCGGAATTGATACCCATGATCCGCCAGTCCAAGGGCGTCAAAGGCGTGACCATATACTGAGCCATGGGCCTGAGGCCGCGGTGATCCGATGCGTCCGGAGGGGGAGCACGCGAGGGCATATCTCGCGATTGCGGTGGCGATGGTATCCA
>DATEYD010000260.1:0-1811 GCA_035583445.1 Minisyncoccota bacterium | reverse complement strand
CCACGCACCGCGCGTGGTCCACGACGTAACGGTAGTCGATATTCGAGTGGTCTGTGATGATGAGGGTGCAGTCGGCCCCCCGAAGATTCTCCCCCGTGAGCGGTACCGACCGCATTTTCCGTGCGTCGTGCTGAAGCAGCGGCACGTAAGGATCGTGGTACTTCACGTCGGCACCTTTCGTCTCAAGCATCTCGATGATGTCAACCGCGGGACTTTCACGCACGTCACTGACGTCCTTCTTGTAGGCCACACCGATCACGAGAATCTTCGACCCGTTCACGCTCTTCTTGTGCGCGTTGAGCGCGTCGGCCACCTTGCCAAGCACAAAGTTCGGCATCTCGCTGTTCACCTCGGTGGCCAACTCGATGAACCGCGCGCGATAGTTGAGCGATTTGAGTTTCCACGCGAGATAGGCGGGATCGATCGGGATACAGTGCCCGCCGAGACCCGGCCCAGGCGAGAATTTCATGAAACCATAAGGCTTGGATGCCGCCGCGTCGATCACCTCCCACACGTTCATGCCGAGTTTCCCGCACATGATCGCAACCTCGTTGATGAGGCCGATGTTCACCGCACGGAAAGTGTTCTCGAGGAGCTTCACCATCTCCGCCGACTGCGTCGAGGAGACCGCAATCACCTCCTTCACGATCTTCTCAAAGAGCAGTTGAGATAGGCGCGTGCACCTCGATGTGATCCCGCCCACCACCTTCGGCACTTTCCAGATCGGGTAATGCTTGTTGCCGGGATCGATACGCTCAGGTGCGAAAGCGAGGAAGAACTGGTTTCCCACCTTCAGGCCGGTCTGCTCGAGCATCGGGAGGAACAGCTCGTACGTCGTGCCCGGATACGTGGTGCTGCCCAGGATCACGAGCTGGCCGGGACGCAGCCGTTTCTTGATTTCCTCCACCGCGGCGAGGATGTAAGAGACGTCCGGGTCCTTCGTCTTCTTGAGCGGCGTGGGGACGCAGATGTTGAGTACGTCCATCTTCTTGAGCTCCCCGAAGTCGGTGGTGGCCTTGAGCGTACCGCGTTTCACCACCGCCTGAAGCTCGTCGTCCGCGATGTCGAGGTTGTAGCTTTTGCCGGCCCGGATGCTCTTGACTTTGCTCTCGTCCAAGTCGAAACCAACTACTTCGAAGCCTACCTTCGCAAACTCAAGCGCCAGCGGGAGCCCGACGTATCCCAGACCGATCACGCCGATGCGGGCCGTCTTATTCTCAATCCCCTCTTGCAGCGCGCGGAAACAGTCGGCTGTCCTGGCCGGGGGCTTGCGGGAGGGGGTGCTCTTGCTCGGCATGAATTCTCCTCAGACAGTCTTCTCGTCGTCCCTCATATACGACGCGATGTAGTGATACATGGACCAGAGGGCCAGCGCCACGGCGACGTAGAGGATCCATTGGCCGACCACGATCAGATCGACAGGATTCTTCCATGCCAAGATGAGACAGGTGATCGCCACATACTGGACGAAGCTCTTGCGCTTGCCCAGCCACGACGCCTCCATGACCCGCCCTTCGGTCGAGGCGATTCCACGCAGACCGGTCACCACGAGCTCACGGCCGATGATCACCACCGCCACCCACGCTTCCACGCGTCCCAGCGGGATCATCATGATGAGGGCAGTGGCCACGAGGAGCTTGTCGGCGAGGGGATCGAGGAAGGTCCCGAGCGGCGTGACCGTTCCGTGTCGGCGAGCGAGCCACCCATCCACCACGTCCGTGATCGAACCGAGGAGGAAGATCAACGCTCCCACGCCGTTCCAGAACGGCTCGTTCCACCGGAGCGTGATCATGAGCAACGGGACGAGCCCC
>DATEYD010000259.1:0-1043 GCA_035583445.1 Minisyncoccota bacterium | reverse complement strand
CGCCGCGTGGTTCGGGCCGCAGCCGCTCTCGTTGCCCAGCGACCAGAAGACCACCGAGGGATGATTCTTGTCCCGCTCGACCATACGGATGGCACGCTCCAGGAAGGCCGTGTGCCAGGCGGGGATGTTGGAGAGCAGGCCGCCCACGCCGTGCGTTTCGAGGTTGGCCTCGTCCATCAGGTAGATGCCGTACTCGTCACACAGGTCGTACCAGTGCGGGTCGTTGGGATAATGCGACGTTCGCACGGCGTTGATGTTGTTGGCCTTCATCAGCTTGATGTCCTCGATCATCCGGCTGATGGGCACCGCTTTGCCGTGGTCGGGGTCATGCTCGTGGCGGTTGGTGCCGAAGAGCCGGACAGACTGGCCGTTGACGAAGAATTGCCCCTCTTTGATCTCGACCCTGCGGAACCCGACCCGGCAACTCTCGACCTCGATTATTTTGCCCTCAGGGTCACTTAGCGTCAGCACAAGCGTGTACAGGTTCGGCGTCTCATCGGACCACTTCTTCACGTCCGTCACCTTCGCCTCCATCACGGGGAATCTGACGTTGTCCCTCTGTGGATATTGCTCGTTGAGAATCCTCGACGCGTTCATTTTCAGCGTTGCGCCAATTCTCCACGGCACCAGGGTGACGGGCTTCTTCTCGGCGTCGTAGAGCTTGGCCTCGACGGTCCAGCCCTTGGGATCGGCCTTGTTGTACGTGGCCAGCTTCGGGCGGAGCATCAGGATGCCGTCCTTGTACTGATCGTCGAGCGTCGCGCGGACGAAGAAGTCGCGGATATGCACCGAGGGGGTCGAGAACAGGTAGACGCTGCGATGGATGCCGCTGAAGCGGATGAAATCCTGGTCTTCGAGATAGCTGCCATCGGACCAGCGATACACCTCCACGGCGATAGTGTTCTTACCCTTCTGGAGGTACGGCGTGACGTTGAACTCGGCCGGCGTCATGCTGTCCTCGCTGTAGCCGACCATCCGGCCGTTGACCCAGACGTAGAACGCGCTCTGGACTCCATCGAAGTGGAGGAACGTCTGCCGGCCGT
>DATEYD010000258.1:0-1258 GCA_035583445.1 Minisyncoccota bacterium | reverse complement strand
GGGTTCATCGGCAGCTGGGTGACGAAACACCTGCTCGACCGCGGCTTTGGGGTCACCGCGTTCGATGTCGACAACCGGTCGGCACGACTTTCGTTCCTGCTGTCGCAAGCGGGGCTCAAGAAGATCCATTTCGTCCGCGGGGATGTCAACGATCTCGGGCTCGTCACGAAGGTTCTCCGGGAGGGATCGATCTCCCACGTCATTCACACCGCCGGCCTGCAGACGCCCGATTGCCGGGACCGACCGATCGTGGGAGCAACGGTGAACGTGCTGGGCACCCTGACGGTCTTTGAAGCGGTCAAGGTCTGCAAGGACAAGGTACGGTGCGTGGTGTATGCCTCCTCCGGAGCGGTCCTGGGCGCCGATGACCAGAGCGTTTCTCATCCGCTCCCGGATGAAGCCCCTCGATGCCCGCAGACCCTCTACGGCGTGTTCAAGACCGCGAACGAGGAGTGCGCGCGAATCTACTGGCAGGACGAGGGGGTTCGCAGCGTCGGCCTGCGGCCGCCGGTCGTCTACGGAGTCGGCCGCGACCAGGGGCTCACCGCGGGAACGACGCTCGCAATCAAGGCTGCATTGCTCGGCGAAGCTTGCGAAATCGGATTCTCGGGTCCCGCGAACGTGGAGCATGTCGAGGACGTGGCACGGTGCTTCGTCGACTGTGCCCTTAAGGCGCCTGAAGGTGCGCCAGTGTACAACATGCGCGGAGAGGTCCTCACCGTGGAGGACATGATCGGGATGATCGAGGAGATGTTCCCGTCGGCCAGAGGGATGATCACTTGTATGCCGTCGAGAAACAGGATGGCGAACGACGTGTCGGACGCCGGCCTCCAGGCGCTCATCGGTCCCTTCCGCCCGCGGGGCTACCGTGAAGGCGCGAGGCGGACTGCGGAGCTTTTCCGTTCCCTCCTGTCGGCAGACCGGTCCACGATTCAAGCTGGCAGTTGACATGAAAATAACCAAAATATACTATCGATATTACAGCTGGGCAGAAGATTGGCACGGCGATGACTTTGGAAAAGACTGTATCGGAGGCGACTGTTCCGGAAACGACGGTCGAGAGAAGAGCCACGATGGTCACTAACAAAAAGGTCAAGGTATACGAGAGCCTCAGGCAGCGCATCATCGGTGGCGAACTGAAACCGGGTCTGCCGATCAACGAGGCGGTCTTCGCCCGCGAGCTGTCGGTGAGCAAGACGCCGGTGCGCGAGGCGCTGCGGCAGCTGGAACGCGATGGGTTCGTCGAAAACGTCCCTGG
>DATEYD010000257.1:0-1010 GCA_035583445.1 Minisyncoccota bacterium | reverse complement strand
GCGGTGCAGGCGGCCTTGACCGGCCACCTGGTCCTCTCGACCCTGCACACGAACGATGCGGCCACCAGTGTCACACGATTGGTCAATATCGGGATCGAGCCGTACCTGATCGCGGCCTCGTTGAACGCCGCCGCGGCCCAGCGGCTGGTGAGAAGAATCTGCACCAAGTGCAAGGAACCGTACAGGGTTCCCGAGCACATGCGAAAATACATCGAGAGAGCCGGCGTCAACCCGGACGAGATCGTCCACGGCGCCGGTTGCGACGCCTGCCGGGGCTCCGGGTACGTCGGACGGGCCGGCATCTTCGAGCTGCTCGTCATCGACGACAAGTTCCGCGACATGATCCACGAGGACACCTCCGTGAGCAACATGCGCCGCGCGTTTCGCGTCAGCGGGCGGGACACCTTGTTCGACGACGGGATCAAGAAGGTCAAACGGGGCATCACCACGATCGAGGAGGTCCTGCGCGTCACGGAAGTCTACGGACGAAGTGAGGACGAGGTCTTTGTTGAGAACCAGGGCTGAGGCACATGGTGCAGATCGCGAGATCATAGATTGCTTCGTCGCTGCGCTCCTCGCAAGGACATGACTATGCCTTGTATGTCCTTGCGAGCGAAGCGAGGCAATCTCACCCCGCGTGGTCGCGGGACTGGCGAAATACGGTACTAATGATCGGAAGGCATGGGACAGGATTAGGATATGCTGGATATCAAAACGATTCTGGAAGCCGCCATCGAGAACAAGACCAGCGACGTGCACATCAACGTGGGCATGTCGCCGGTGTTGCGCAAGGACACGGAGCTGATCGATATGGATTGCCCGCCGGTGACCAACGCCGATGCGCGGGCCATGCTGCAGGCGATGGTCGGGCCTGAGAAGATGAAGAAGTTCGACGAGAACCGCGATCTGGACTTCTCGACCCAGGTCGCCAGCGGCCATCGTTTCCGCGTCAACGCCCACGTGCAGCGCGACACCGTTGCGTTGTCGTTCCGCGTGATCCCGAACCAGGT
>DATEYD010000256.1:0-1511 GCA_035583445.1 Minisyncoccota bacterium | reverse complement strand
ACAGCGGCAACGTGGGCGGCTCGGGCGGCACGACGTCGAGCGCCTGCGCGTACGGCAACTCGTGCTCGACTCCCGGGTCGACCCTGAGGGATCCCCTGGTCCATTTCTTGCATGGGAATTTGTGGTATGAGAGCGCTGTTTAGGCGGGCATGAAGAGCAAGAAACAGCCTCGTACCCGCAAAGCAGTCCCCCAACTCAAGCCCGGCAGCGCGAAGGCGAAGGCCAAGAAGATCAAGGCGAAATTGTCACCCCAGCGTGTGCGCGAATACGTGGGGAGCATCTTCGGGCCGACCGAACACGCCAAGCGGGTAGAATCGCTGGCCAACGCTGTGGTGGGCATCACCCACGTGGCCGTCCTGGCCATCCACGCGATCGGACAGGCCTACGCGCAGGTGCGGGGAATCAGCGCCAAGAGCGGGGTCAAGCAAATCGACCGGTTGCTGAGCAACGGGAATCTCGTGCTGGACTCCACGCTCAAGGCGTGGGTGGGCTTCGTGGTGGGGGTCCGCCGAGAGATCGTCATCGCGTTGGACTGGACGGAGTTCGACGATGACAAGCAGACCACTCTGGCCGCCTACCTGGTCACCAGTCATGGCCGGGCCACCCCGCTAGCCTGGAGAACCCACGACAAGTCGACGCTCAAGGGCAACCAGAAGAGGTACGAACAGGAATTGATTGAGCAGTTGCACGGATGGCTGGATGCGGAGGTTCGGGTCACGCTCTTGGCGGACCGTGGCTTCGGGGACCAGAAGCTATACGACCAGCTGCTGTCGCTGGACTGGGACTTCGTCATCCGCTTCCGAGGTGCCATCCTGGTGACCTCGGCGCAGGGGGAGCGCAGGACAGCCGAGGAGTGGGTGTCCCTGACCGGTCGAGCGAGGATGCTGCGTGGTGCGAAAGTCACCGCGGACGAGTTCGCAGTGCCGGCGGTGGTAGTGACGTGGGACCGCAAGATGAAAGAACCATGGTGTCTGGCGACCACGCTCAACGAGCTGACGGCTTCCGAAGTGGTCAAGCGGTACGGCAAGAGGTTCACGATCGAGGAGACATTCCGAGACCAGAAGGATCTGCACTTCGGCATGGGGTTGAAGGCAACGCACATCGGCAAACCGGCACGACGAGATCGCCTGCTGCTGCTGGCTGCGGTGGCGCAGGCGTTGATGACGCTACTGGGGGCTGCCGCCGAAGAAGCCAAGCTCGACCGGTACCTGAAGGTGAACACGGTCAAACGCCGCACCCACTCGCTGTTCCGCCAGGGCCTGTACTGGTATCACGCCATCCCGAACACGCGACGCGAGTGGTTGGTCCCGTTGATGACCGCGTTCGACCGCATCGTCCGCGAGCACGCGGTATTCAGTCAGATTTTCGGCACTATTTGAGGGGATGCATCAGCCGGCGCGGCCGACACCGGGAGCGAAAGCTATCGTTACACTGCAGCGTATCTGAGAGTGCTGTCTTCGGCGCTTGCTGCCGATCCAGTTCAATGTGCAGGACGTTTTCGAGGCGCGATG
>DATEYD010000255.1:0-3589 GCA_035583445.1 Minisyncoccota bacterium | reverse complement strand
CACACTGGTGTTTGCGGGCAAGCTGCAGGACAAGAGAGGACCGAGGACCATCGCGACGGTCGGAGGCATCGTGGTCGGCGCCGGCTACATGCTGGCGTCGCTCTCGACCGAGAACATCGTGCTCATGTACCTGTCATACGGCGTCGTTGGCGGCATAGGTCTCGGGCTCGGCTACGTGTGCCCCCTCGCCGCTGCAGTGAAGTGGTTCCCCGACAAGAAAGGCCTCGTCAGCGGCATAGCCGTTGCGGGCTTCGGCGCGGGCGCGTTCGTGTTCACGCAGGTGGGCAAGTACTTCATCTCGGATCTCGGCCTCAGCTCGGCTATGCTATACTTGGGCGTGATATTCTTGGCGATGGTCGTCGTCGGCGCGCAGCTCCTGACGAACCCTCCCGCCGGCTGGCTGCCCAAGGGATTCGTACCTCTTGCCAACGGGAACGGTGCGAAGAGGAAGCTTGAGTTCGTTCAGAAGGAGATGATCAGAACTCGCAGCTTCCAGATGCTCTGGGTCATGTACGCGCTCTCAGCCACTGCAGGCCTCATGATGATCAGCAACGTCAAGAACCTGGCGATCTACCTGGACCCGACGAAGACTCTCATGGTCGTCGCGGAGTTCCAGATGATAGCAGGCATACTGGCCCTGTTCAATGCGGCCGGCAGGATCGGCTGGGGGAAGGTATCCGACAAGTACGGACGCACACACGCCCTGAAATCGATGTTCATCGTGCAGGCGGCGGTCCTCTTCGGTGCCGCGGGCTTCTTCGCGCTCAAGCCAGAGGGCGAGATGGTCCAGTTCTTCGGACTCACGGCGCTCGCCTCACTGGTCGGGTTCACTTTCGGGGGCAACTTCGCGGTGTTCCCCACTATAACGGCGGACTATTTCGGGACCAAGAACCTGGGCAACAACTACGGCTATGTGTTCACCGCGTACGGCCTCGCGGGCGTTCTCGGCGCGCTGATACCCGGCGTCCTGTCGGGCTGGTCGAGCGGGTTCGTCTACGTGTTCGTGGCGGTCGGGATCGCGTCGCTCGTCGCGTTCGGAGTCGCCCTGATGACCAAGTGCCCGGATGTTCCGGAAGAGGCCGAATGCAACATCGCGACCAAGGCAGTCGTCGAGTGAGAGACTACCGCGGAACGCAAACCCCTTCGAAAACTCATTCTTCTTCTCTTCCGTCGGTCAGGCCGTCACGCTTTTTCGATCTTGGCGGCGCAGACCTTCAGTTCGGGGATGTTCGCGATCGGGTCGAGGGCCGCGTTCGTCAGTCTGTTGGCGGGCGCCTCCGCGTAGTGGAACGGTATGAAGATGCTCCCCGGGATGATCCTGTCCGTCACCCTCGCTTTCAGAGTTATCGTGCCCCTCCGGGTCGACACGCTCACCCTGTCGTCTTCTGAGATGCCGTGCGCCTTTGCGTCACTGTTGTTCACTTCTACGTATGGCTCGGGCGAGAGCCGCTCTAGCATCGGGCTTCTCCTCGTCATGGTGCCCGTGTGGTAGTGGAACAGATTCCTCCCGGTCGTTAGGATGAGCGGGTACTCTTCCGAGGGCACCTCCGCTGGGGGCGCGTGCTCGACGGGCGAGAAGGTCCCAAGCCCCTTGGTGAACTTCTGTGTATGGAGTATTCTCGTCCCCGGGTGGTCCTTTGCGGGACACGGCCATCGGAGAAGCTCCTTGTCTATCCTATCGAAGCTGATCCCCCCGTAGATTGGCGTCAGATTCGCCATCTCATCCATGATCTCTGACGGTGAGGAGAAGTCGAACCCCTTCGAACCCAGGCGCCTGCCCAGCTCGCAAGCTATCTGCCAGTCCGGCCTGGCCTCTCCGGGCGCGTCGACCGCCTTCCGCAGAAGCCGAACCGCTCTGTCGGTGTTCGTGAACGTGCCCTCTTTCTCCGCGTAGCACGCTGCGGGCAGGACGACATCCGCCATCTGCGCTGTCTCAGACATGAATATGTCCGCCACCGCGAGGAACTCGAGCTCCTTCAGGGCCTCCTCGACGTGCGTGAGGTCGGGGTCGGACAGCATCACGTTCTCGCCGAAGATCACCATCGCCTTGATCTTGCCGATCATCGCGTCCTTCATCGCGCATGTGAGCGTTCTGCCGGGCTTGTCCTGGAGCGCGACGCCCCAGGCCTTCTCGAACTTGTCCTTGGCTGCGGGATCGTCCACGCGCTGGTATCCTGGGTACAGGTTCGGCAGGCCCCCAGCATCGCACGCACCCTGTACGTTGCACTGTCCTCTGAGCGGGTTCACGCCAGTGGACTCCTTGCCGAGGTGGCCGGCCACCATCGCGAGGTTCGCCAGCGCCTTGACGATGTTCGTGCCGTTGCTGTGCTGCGTGACACCCATGGCGTAGGCGATCATCGCCTTCGGCGAGGTCGCATAGGCGCGGGCAGCGGCCATGAGCTTCTCCTTCGGTATGCCCGTGATCTCCTCCACCTTCTCGGGTGTGTAGGCCCTCACCAAATCCTTGACCTTGTCGAAGTCCGTGGTCCTGGCTTTGACGAAATCATCGTCCACCAGCCCCTCCTGGACTATGACATTAATCATGCCGTTTATCCACGCGATGTCCGTTCCCGGCTTCTGGCTCAGGCTCAGGAAGGCTATCCTCGAGAGAGGCGTGTCGCGCGGATCGACCACGATCACCTTCGCCCCCTTGTCCATCGCGTGCAGTATCCTGGCGCCTATCAGCGGGTGCGCCTCGAGCGTGTTCGAGCCAGTGACCAGCACGCAGTCCGCGTCGCCGAACTCAGGGATCGTGTTCGTCATCGCGCCGCTGCCGAACGATGTTAGTAGCCCGGTCACGGTCGATGCGTGGCAGAGCCTCGCGCAGTGGTCGACGTTGTTCGTGCCTATGGCCGCCCTGGCCAGCTTCTGGAAGAGGTAGTTCTCCTCGTTGGTGCATTTGGCGGATGCGAGTACGATAACTGAGTCGGGGCCGTGCTTATCGCGAATCCTCTTGATCTCGGCCACGATCTTGTCGTACGCCTCGTCCCAGCTCGCCTGCCTCATGTGCCCACCATCCTTGACGAGCGGGTGTTTGAGGCGGTCGGGGTGGTGGACGAACGCGTGCGCATTGTAGCCCTTGACGCACAGCCGGCCGAGGCTTATCTCGTCGGTCTTGCAGGGCACGATTCCCACGAGCCTGTTGTCGACCACCTGCAGGAAGAAGTTGCATCCGGTGCCGCAGTACGGGCAAGTCGTCAGGACGTGGTCAACACTCATGGCACTCATCCTCCATCGGCTCTCCATCGAGCGTCGTGTTGAGCGGGCTGACGATCTTCTCGTCTCCCGAGGTGAAGTTGTAGAGTTCCTTCATGTCCTTCGCGAGCATCTTTCGCATCGTCAGGAGCGGTATCTCTGCAGGGCACGCCCGCTCACACTCCCCGCACTCGATGCATTTGTCGGCCATGTGCATCGTCCGGATCATGTGGAATGCCATCCCTGGAGGAATGCCCTTCTCGGCGACGAAGGTCCTGTCCTCCAGGACGCAATCGTCGCAGAAGCAGACTGGGCATGTGATGGTGCACCCGAAGCACTTGTTGCACTTCCGGTACTGCGCGACCCAGAAGTCCAGCCGCTCGGCCGGGGGCAT
>DATEYD010000254.1:0-1660 GCA_035583445.1 Minisyncoccota bacterium | reverse complement strand
CCGAGGCCTATGTTGTAGAGGGTGAGTGGGAAGAGGAAATGCCGACGTACTTCAAGGATATCATCAGCGATCAGGATCTGGCCGATATCATCGCCTGGATGGGCACATTCAAGTAACTTGTCGCGCGCTCCGGCCCCACCGCGAATAGACAAGATACCTGACATGCTGGTGAGTTGAACAGCCGGGGACATAGCTGACGAAATGTCCGGGGACATGGCTAACACTCTCCGCGGAGGGAAGGGGCCCCGGTGATGGTGTGGGTACGTTCGTCGAATCGTCCGAGCAACGTGTCGTAGTAGATGATATTCCAGATGCCATCGTCTACCTCCTCGAGCCCGACCGATTCGCCGTTGAGCGCCTGACTCAGGAAGTGCTGGCCGGAGTGGAGACGGAACGTACCGGCGTTGCTGACACGGCGCACCTCGAAGTGGCCAGGATATTCCGGCGGGGCGATGCGTTCGGGATACGGACGCGGGGACGGGGCCCAGCGGGAGGCTGGCGTCTCGTCGTCGAGCGCTTCGTGGGGCCGCAGCTCGTTGTACGTCCGCTGAAACGAGTTGAACACACGCTGTTGCAGATTGCGATTCGCTGCGGGAGGCCGAGTCGTGCGCGCTTTGAGGGTCCGGTGCAGCCGTTCGTGGGCGCCGTTTTCTTGGGGACTCCCCGGGGTGATGCGTTGGTGCGTGATGCCCAGTTGGAGCCACCACACGTTGAGGCGGTTGAGCCCGTGAATGCCGGTGGAGGCAAAGGGGGCGCCGTTGTCACTGCGGATCGCCTCGGGCAGTCCGCAGGTCCGAAAGAGCTGGCGGAGGTGCGGTTTCACCCCCGGCCCGCCGACGTCCGGGAGCCCCTGGCAGCAGAGCAAGTAGCGGCTGAAGTGATCGATGATCGTCAGCGGGTAGCAGTAGATCCCGTTCCGCATCCGGAACTGGCCCTTGAAATCGATCGTCCAGATCTGATTTGGGGCGATCGTGGTGATCGGCACCCCGCCCGGATGTTTCCAGTGGTGCCGGCGGCGGCGATGCCGGACACGGTCGTGGCGCGCGAGGATGTCAAAGATGGTGCTCCGGGCGGGCCAGGCCCGCTCCGGATCCCGGGTCCGCAGGCGCTTCCAAATCTTGCGGGCCCCCCACCCGAATCGGGTATGTTCCCGCAGAATCAACGCGACGATGTCGTCGGGCGTTTGGTGTGGCGAGGATCGCGGGGCCCGACTGTGATCGTGCAGTCCCTGCACGCCATGCTGGCGGTAGCGATGCGACCACTTGTAACCGGTGTTGCGACTGATGCCGTACCGCTCGCAGAGCTCGGTCATCGTCCACTGGCCGCTCTCGAGATCGTGCACAAAATGGTGTCGTTCGAGCATGGGATTGGTCTCCTGCCAGGGCATCGCTTCTCCTCCCACGAGGGTTGGGAGAAGTGTCAACCATGTGCCCGGACACCTGTAACCCATGTTCCCGGGTTGTACCGGCCCGATGCCTAACAACTCGCTGGAGCGGACGCAGCCTCAGCGCGATTTCATGTACGATGTAGCTGTGCTGCGCCGCTCATCTCGAGGCCGTTAGCAGGCGCTGCGGGGGCCACTGGATACACAATGAAGGTTGTTCTCGATACCAATCAGCTCTTCGGAGACTACCTACTTCAGAATCCTGGGTTCTCGACC
>DATEYD010000253.1:0-4611 GCA_035583445.1 Minisyncoccota bacterium | reverse complement strand
GCTGCGAACCGGACCCTGCTCGCCCGAGAGCCTGCCGTAGGGACCAACACAAGCATCCTCCTTATCAATCTCGAGGCACGAGAACGCCGGGAGGCACAATAGCCTTTCGGCTCCCGGTCGATGATGCCGCCTATACGCATGAATGAAAAATTGGGGTTTCGCGGGCTCTCAAAAGCCAGCCCGCGTCTTGAAAGGTTTCGCATGCTTCTCTACTCAGAAGTCGATGACTCCTAGGCCATTGGCCCAGACGTAGTACGCCCTGCCAGGTGTCACCAGGAAGTCGAACTTCGCCGGGTCGCCCTTGACATAGGACGCGTACTTGCCCGTGCTCGAGTCGTACTCCACGATGAGCCAAGCGTCAGTGCCCTTGGCCTTCGACAGCAGCTCGCTCGCATACATCGGCTCTAGGGTGTTGTAGCCCACTATGTTCCAGCCGGCCGCCAACGGGCTGTCGGTGGTCGGGGCCAACACTCCGAGCAGCGTGAAGCTGACCGGGGCGCTCGCCCACACATAGTATCCAGAGCCAAGCGTGATGGCGAAGTTGTTGGCTGCTAGGGACGGAATGCTCTCGTCGCCCCTGACCCATGAGACGTACTTGCCGGTCGTCTTGTCGAGCTTCACGACCATGAGGCCGCTCGGTCCGACCGCGTCCAGCAGGCCCTTGGCATTGAGGCCGTTGACCTTCATCGGGACCGACCATAGGTTCCAGCCGGCCTTTAGGACGAAGTTCATCTCGGGGTCTGGTGACGGGATCATGTTCCCGAAGTCGATGCGTATGCAGACCGGGCCCATCGGGTGCGGGTAGACCATCACGAGGTTGCTTATCGGCTTCGTGGCGTAGTAGCCCTTCAGCAGAGTCTCGTTCACCCAGTACATGCCTGGCAGGAGCCTGTCGAAGCAGTACCAGCCGATGTTGTCCTCGTTGTCCGTGTACTGCACCAGCGAGATGTACTCGCCGCCCTCGGTGTAGCCCTGCAGGGTTATCTTCCAGTTGCCCAGGCCGTACTCATCAAGGTCGAAGGCGCCGTTCGGCCAGAACGGATACGTGTCCTCGTATGTGTCCAGGAACTTGTAGCCGCATATCTTGGCGAACCTGATGTTCCCGATGTCGATCTGGACCTCGAAGTAGACCATCGAGCCGCTCACATCGACCACGACAGGCAGATCCATGGTGGCGTACCAGCCGTCCTCCAGCTGCTCGGTCACGCTGTACTCGCCGGGCAACAGGCCGGAGAACTCGTAGTAGCCGTCGTCGTCCGTAATGGTGGTCATGTGGACAGGCGTGTCCTTGTCAGTCACTCCATCGAGGACGATCGTCCAGCCTCCAAGTCCGGGCTCTAGGTCGTCTCTGAAGCCGTCCATGTTCTTGTCGTAGAACTTGTAGCCCCAGATCATGCCCTGCACGACATTGCCGAAGGCGACAACATCCGCGGCGCCGCTCTCGACACCGAGTAGGACCACCGGTGGGGTCGTCGGGACCCAGCCTGGCGGAGCGAACTCGAGCCGCTCGGACACCATGTATGTTCCCGCTGCCAGGCCCAGGACCTCGTAGTAGCCCGTCGAGTCGGTGATCCTCGTGTAGTGGACCGTTCCGCCTCCGACGAGTATTCCGTCGATCCATATTACCCAGCCGGACAGGCCTTCCTCGCCCTCGTCCTGGACGCCGTTCATGTTCCAGTCGAAGAACTTGTAACCGGTCACTTGGCCGGCCACGAAGTTGCCGAACTCGAACGGAGCATAGACCATGCCCGAGACCACGTCGACGGTCATCTCGCCGCTCGCCGGGTTGACATGTATCCAGCCCTCCCGGTCCTCTTCCTTGATCAGGTACGAGCCGGCTTCGGTCACCCAGACGCCCGTCAATCCGTCCTCATCGGTGTAGAGCTGCACCGGCACGTCGAAGCCTGGTCCGGACACAGTGAAGCCCCAATCCTCGATCGGGACATCGCCGTTGTCGAACTCGCCGTTGCCGTTGACATCCTCGTACTTGAAGATCGGTATCCAGACGTTCTCGAAGTTGCCGAATGGCGGAAGCGTCACGAATGTGCCGGACACGATGTACAGGACGTATCCTGTCTGCGTGGTCGGGGTCCATCCGTCGCGGTCCTCCTCCCAGATTGCGTACTTGTCGGCCGTGAGTCCGGTGAAGCAGAAGAACCCGTTCGCGTTCGTCCAGGTCATACTGCCCGTCGGGTCGCCGTTCTTTATCAGCTCGATGCCCCAGCCTTCGATCGCGGGCTCGTCATCGTCCCATACACCGTTGCTGTTCATGTCCTCGAACTTGTAACCGCATATCCACCCCAACTCGAAGTTGAGGAAGTCGTGTATGCGGATGTGTGCGCCCGAGGTCATCTGGACAGTCTCCGATGTCGCAGTGGTGGCGGTCCAGCCATCTCTCTGCTCCTCGCTCACGACATACAGTCCGGGCCCGAGGCCACAGAACTGGTAGTGTCCGTCAGCGTCGGTCGTGGTTATGGCCAGCAGCATGATGGCACTGATCGGTCCATCGGGTGTCATGACGATGCCAGTCGTAATGGCCAGGTAGATGGTCCATCCCTCGACCGGGACATCGCCATTGTCGTAGACGCCGTTGCCGTTCATGTCCTCGTACTTGTAGCCGTCTATGCATCCGAGCTGGAAGTTGCCGAAGTCCACGCGCACCTCAGAGTGGCCCATGATGTCGACCCACACCGATTGCGGGGTCGTCGGGGTCCATCCGTTCTGAAGGACTTCCGAGACGACGTACTCGCCCGGCGGCAAGCCGGTGAACTCGTAGTAGCCTTCATCATCGGTCGTCGTGCTGCCCATCATCCATCCGAATGGATACAGCCAGCCCTCGAACCAGATGGTCCAGTCCTCGAGAGCGGGCTCGCCAGCGTCCCAGACGCCGTCACCGTCGATGTCGTTCCACTTGTAGCCGTAGATCGTTCCCTTCTTGAAGTTGTAGAAGCCGATCGGGCCTATGTCCGAACCACTGTGGACCCACATCTCCCAGGTCTCGCCGTCCGATGGATTAATCCAGATCCAGCCTTCGCGGTACTCTTCGGTGACCTTGTAGATGCCTGCCTTCAGGATCTCGAACGAAGCGCATCCGTCCGGGCCTGTGACCTTCGTCTCGACGAGCTCCCAGATGTAGTCGTCATCGTCCATTCCGACAGCTATCCAGAGCTGGAACGTCCAGCCCTCTATCTTGCTGTCGAGCTCAGGATCGAACTGACCGTTGGCGTTCACATCATCGATCTTGCAGACCGTGATGTGTGCCTTGTGGAAGTTGCCGAACTCCTGAACGGGCACGATGGTGCCGGATATCACGTTGATCAGGCTCGTGCCGCTCGACGGGTTCACATGGACCCAGTCCGCGCGCTCCTCCTCATCGATCAGGTATATTCCGGAGCGGTCGACCGTGAACACGAGCATGCCGTTCTCATCCGTGTATCCGGAGAATACGGTGCTCGGGTCGCCCACGCGGGTCATCTCGAAGTACCAGCCCTCGATCGGGACATCGTCGTTGTCGTAGACACCGTTGCTGTTCATGTCCTCGTACTTGAAGACCGACACATCCACATGCTCGTAGTTGCCGAAGTAGAGCCAGATCGGATCCAGACCGGACTCGATCACGACCGTGTAGTAGCCGTTCTCAGGCGTGATCCAGGACCAGCCCTCGCGCGACTCCTCAGCCACGTAGTAGACGCCGGCTCTGCAGATCTCGATGTTGATAAGGCCGTTCTCGTCGGTGTAGTAGACATCGATCAGGTTCTTGTTCTCGTCGAACAGACCGAACGCCCAGCCCTCGATCGGGACATCTCCCGCCTGCGGGTCGTACCAGCCGTTGCTGCATGTGTCCCAATACTTGAACACATTGATCTCGACGCACTCGAAGTTCCCGAACTCGTAGACGTACTGCGCCTGGCCGGTGAAGAGGTCGTACGCGAGGCCGGACTGCACGATGAATGCGTCGTAACCCCATTCGGGGGTCACCCAGCACCAGCCGTCACGAGCTTCCTCATAGACCCACCACTCGCCGTATGTGCAGAAGTGCAGGTTGATCTCGCCGTTCGCGTCCGTCTGCAACTCGAGGTACTGGGATCCATAGTCATCGTAGAGATAGAACGTCCAGCCCTCGATCGGTCTGTCTATCTGAGGATCGTAGCTTCCAGAGCTGTCCACATCCTCGTACTTGAAGATGGTTATGTCCACGCACTGGAAGTTGCCGAACTCGATATACGATGGCATCGCGAGACCAGAGATTACATCCACGTACTGGACCGGTGCCGTCGTCGGGTTCCAGCCGTCCCGAGCCTCCTCGGTGACGGTGTACAGGCCAGCGGCCGTGATCTCGACATAGGCGTATCCGTACGCATCGGTGACAACGGTCATTGATCCGCCCAGGATTCCCGGGCCGGATACCGTGATGTGCCATCCCTCGATCGGCACGTCCCAGTACGGGTCGTAGTATCCATCTCCGAATATGTCATCGTACTTGAAGAGAACGATCCACACGTTCTCGAAGTTGCCGAACGGTCTGAGCTTGACGGAGTCGCCGGACAGTATGTGTAGATCGTATCCGGTGTCTGTGGTCGGTGTCCAGCCTGCACGGAGCTCCTCCCAGAT
>DATEYD010000252.1:0-2294 GCA_035583445.1 Minisyncoccota bacterium | reverse complement strand
TGGCGCTGTCGCCTCGGAGATAGTGCTGCTCATCGACTCGGATGCCGAGATCCTGGACCCGAACGTTGTTCGGACTATGAAGACCGCCATGGACGATGACCGGGTTTTCGGATGCGGTTTCTCGCACGGCCCCGCTTGGCTCGACGAGCGCCATGGGGTCGGTACGGGCGTTGGCTACTATCCAGAGCGCATGTGGATGTCTCTGACGATGTTGCGCGTGTCGCACATCCGGGAAGCGCTGGCAGCGGGCGAGTCGTTCAACGTGGACACCCAACTCAAGGACGCGCGGCCTTCCGGACGAATCTCCAGGCAATGGAACCAGTCCCTTTCCCTGCGCCCGGTTGCCGAGGGGGCGCTGCCGTGGTCGAAGCGGTTCAAGAAGGCCTACTCCGGGCAGGAACCCGACTACATGTACTATGACACGGGGGCGCGCATCTACCAGTTCCTGAGGCACCAAAAAGCGCTCCACTTCGTCGGGCTCCCCGCCGAGGTGTTTCACGGGCGATATGTCGGCCACTATCACGGGGTGACTCGCTCGACTCTCAATGCTCACGACACGAATTGCGCAACGCTCGATGAGGTCAGTCGCGAGATAGAGGAGAGGCTTCAGCAGGTCTACGGGTATCGACTGTAGACGCCGTTGCCTGTGCGCGCGGGCCCGGGGAGACGACGTGATAGTCCTATTCAGAAGCTATGGGAATCACAGCAACCGTCTCTTCCAGAACATCCATCTGGAAGCGTTCTGCCTGGAGCACGGAATAGACTATGCAAACCCGACCCTGAGCGATCTGTGTCCCTACTACGTGGATCCAGCCAGACCGGACCACCAAGGCATGGCCCGGATCCTAAGAAGCAAGCCGGTTGCAGCCCTCAGGCGAGCCGGTCTTCTCTCCCACGTGATCACCTTCGACCACGAGAGCGACAACGCCGCGTTGCTCTTGTCGAGACACAAGGGCAAGGCGCTGTATGTAGACGGATGGGGCTTCAGGGTCTTCCCTCTGACAGAGAAATATCAAGACCGCCTGGTGGCCAAGTACGCATTGAAGGAAGACTACCTGAGGGAGAACGATGCGCTCCGGGCCATGGGAAAGATCGACCGGGACCAGTACGTCGTAGTCGCGGTACACATAAGGCGTTCAGACTATAGGTACTGGCGCAATGGTGCCTACTACTTCAGTGATGAAGTATATAGAAGCTATATGACATCGATGGAGTCAGTAGTTGGAAAGCAGCTTAACAAGAACGTCGTTTTTGTCATATTCTCCGATGAGAGAACGTCATTCGCAGAGGCGGCGAACCTGGTACTGTCCGAGAACCCGTGGTATGTGGACCATTACTTGATGGGTCAATGCGACTACATAATCGGGCCCCCGAGCACCTTCACCTTGTGGGCCAGCTACGCCGGGAGGACGCGGTATCTGCATATCACCGATGCCTCGGGGCACATTGATGTGAGTCAGTTCGACTATTGTCGGGGGTAGGGGTTTGACTGCCCACAGGGAAGGTGGGTCGACAGAGAGGATCCCGCGCAGCGGTGAGCATTGACCTCTACATTGAAGACGAAGACGGGACCAGCGAGGGCGAGGTGCTGGACCCGCACGATCTCACCGGCCGGATCGCGGCGCTGGCGGGACATGAGAGCACGGTCTGTCTGCGCTTCATCGACCCAGACGGCAACACGGTCTTCAACCAGTTCCAGATCCTCGCGCTCATACGCGAGTTGGAGGCCGCTCGGGAGCATGTGACCGACGAGCGCGTCGCCAGACTCGGTCAGTCCGAGTTGGAGAGCGCGCGAGAAGCCAAGTGGGACCCGACACTCATCCATTCGATCGAGTCCCGGAACCGGCGGATGCGGGCTGCAGATATTCGCGCGCACCTCGAGGAGCTCCTCGCGCTGGCGCGCCGCGCTCGGGGGAAGCCGCACACATACCTGAAGTTCTACGGCGACTAGGCTCGACGTATGCCGGCGGAGGAGGAGTGCGGCTCGACCAGGTTCTGAGCGGACGCGCCGAAGCCGGTGATAGACTGAAACACGATTGGCGGGATGCTCGAACCCCAGGCCCACGATCCTGGTGAAGGGAGCCCAGCATGAACTGTCCCGAATGTGAGGTGCCGCTGCGGCGGACCGACTGCTACGGAGTCAACATCGACGAGTGCCCGAAGTGCCTCGGGCGGTGGTTCGACCGCGACGAACTGCGGCGGGCCAAGGACCGCACCGATGAAGACCTGCGCTGGATGGACTTCGACCCCTTCGCGCGCGATGCCGAGGAATCGCCAGCCGGGGCCGAGGTACG
>DATEYD010000251.1:0-1333 GCA_035583445.1 Minisyncoccota bacterium | reverse complement strand
TGCAAGCGGTTCATCGGCGAGTTCATCCTCACGCGCCTGCCGGAGGTCATTGCCCAGAAGCTCTATCGAGACGCCAAGTCGCTGTTGCAAGAGGAGGCGCAGGACCGCGTCAGTGTGACCCCAATCTACCGGGTCATGGAGGAATGGGGGCCGGATCATGCCCGGCAGTTCCGTGTCGGTGTCTATCTCGGTAAAGAACTTGCCGGCGAAGGCCAGGGTGCGAGCAAGCAGGACGCGCAACAGGCCGCTGCCGAAGACGCACTCAAGAATAAAGGCTGGCAATAAAAGAAGGCGCCGCCCGGAGTGTTGGGCGGCGTTAGGGTGTCAGGTTCTCTGGCACCCAGTAGCGGGTCGTGGGGCGCGCGGCTTCCTGCAGGATCTGACCGGCGATGAGCTTCGCGAGCGCCGCGCGGCTTTCGCGTTTGCTTGCGGCATGCGCGGAAGCCGGGACGTGCTCGCTCTCGATGATGCAGCCGACCAGCTCGCATGCCCAGCCGGAGTTCGCGCGCCGGTATTGGAGTGCGAGCCCCATCTGCTCGCAGTAGAACCGGAGCGTCATGTCCTGAGCGCGATGGGGACTGGGAACTCGCGATGGTGTCCGGTGCCGTCGTAGGTCCGGGCGACCTTGCCGTGGATCTTCCCCACGAAATCCTCTCGCATCCGCTGCCGGTTCGGTCCAGCGCCGATGATGGAGATGGCAACGGCATTCAGACCCGGCTTGTCGGTGTACATGACTCCTTGGAAGTAGCAGCGCCACGCCTTACCGATGGGTTCCACTACGAAGGGGCGGCCAAGATGCTCGCTGAACTCGGCGATGCTCATACCGTCAGGTTCCTCGGGACGGTCAGGAGCCGGCTCTGCTCGTACAGGACGACCCTGACCCGTTTCCCGATCAACTGGTTTACGGCATTCCCGAACGCTTCATCGGAATCGTCGCCGAAACCGACCACGTAGGCATCGAGCCCGTGCGCGGTCAGGATGAACACCGCCGGGCGGCGATGGGCCGCATCAGGCGTGTGGAACCCCAGGATTTCGCAGCGCCACCGGGGTTCGGGGTGCACGGGATCGAACGTCGCCCGTGTCACGGCGTGCAGGCGGACGTCGTGCTTCTTGAGCCACGTGAACAGCTTCATACCACCTCCTCCGATGTTAAGGTGACCTTCCTATATCATATATCATACAACGCACAACAGGTCAATTACTTGCGTTTTTCCTGTATATATAGTAGGATAGGCCGACATGTTGAAGATCCGACTGCAGCGAATCGGCAAGAAACACCAGGCCCACTTCAAGGTGGTGGTCCTTGAGCATGCACGGAAGCCCCAGGGCCAGT
>DATEYD010000250.1:0-1375 GCA_035583445.1 Minisyncoccota bacterium | reverse complement strand
GACAATATAAACAACCCGGCCCATCGATGCCGAGGTGAAAACGGATGGGGCAAGTTTATCTTTTTGATAATCAGGGGAAGGGCTTCTTAAGCGCCGCCTCGACCTATAAACCATAGGGTTGATCGTTAGTGGTCAGCAGGTGTCACGTGGGGTCCGCTAACCCTGATGCCAACTATGCACCGCAACCCCGACGCCGGGCCATTGCTTGTGCACTGTCCGTCTCAGCCGTCATCGTAGCGCTGCTCATGCTCACCGTCTCGTTCTCAACGTTCATCACTGTATCGGGATCTTCGAGCGTAACTCAGCTCAATGAGCCCGAGCCCGACAATTCCGAGCCCCTCTGGGAGAAGTCCACCTCTTGGAAGACCAAGAAGTGGGACTGGCAGGCACTCGCCGATGCCGACGGATTTGTGCGGGTCATAGTCTCCGTGCAGGATGACAATGCGGACACGAAGAGCTCCGAAGCCCGCATGGGCGGTCTCAGCTCCGTGTTGGGTGAGAAGGCAGGTTACCTCAAGACTATCGACAGTTACTCGGCTGAGCTGACTCTGGACTCTCTCAGCTCACTCCTTTCGGATCCTGAAATCATTGTGTACCCTGACCTCATCGTGGAGGCGTCCCTTGCCGAGAGCGTCGGCCAGGTGGGCGCCGATGAGCTGTGGGCGATGCGCGACCCGAGCAATGTGCTCGTGACGGGCACGGGGATCGTCGTCGCCATCATCGACACTGGTGTTGACTATACGCATCCAGACCTCGGTGGCGGCTTCGGCACGGGCTACAAGGTCATCGGTGGCTACGACTTCGTGAACGACGATTCTGACCCGATCGATGACAACGGACACGGCACGCACTGCGCTGGCATAGTTGCAGCCAGCGGAGGCATCACCGGTGTCGCCCCTGGTGCGAGCATACTTGCGTACAAGGCACTCGATGCGGGCGGACAGGGTTACATGAGCGATGTCATACTGGCGATAGACCGCGCCATGGACCCGAACGACGACGGTGACACGGGCGATCATGCAGACGTTATCAGCATGAGCCTGGGCGGTGCAGGCGAGGTGGACGACCCCGTCTGTATAGCCGTGAGGAACGCAGTCGAAGCTGGGGTCACGGTCGTAGTCGCCGCGGGCAATGAAGGGCCATCGATGGGCACCGTCGCGTCTCCGGGATTGGCAGCCGAGGCGATCACGGTAGGAGCGATCGACAAGAGTGACAACCTTGCCACCTTCAGCTCCCGTGGGACGATACCCGACCTCGCGATCAAGCCCGAGATATCCGCTCCGGGCGTAAGCATCACATCAACGGTCCCGTTCAGCGGTACCAGGCTGAGCTCGCCAACAGGATACTACTCCGCGAGCGGCACTTCGATGGCCAC
>DATEYD010000249.1:0-3117 GCA_035583445.1 Minisyncoccota bacterium | reverse complement strand
GTCTGGGATACGATATTGGCGACCGCCACTGGAGGTACTGCGAGCCTGAACATATCATCTATCATGCAAGACGAACCCAGCGGGCCGTTCGGTATCGCAGTAATCGAATAGATATGGTCGGCGGCCATGGCTACGCTCACCGTGTCGACTTCACCGCTTGGGTATGCGTTATAGGCCGCGAATCTCAGATGCTGGTGCGCGATCTCGTCCATCATGCCGTTCGTGTTGTCGTAGACATCGATCACGAGCCATCTGAGCCCATTGTTGTTCACATGTCCCCACCAAACGCCCACGCCCGGCGGGGTGTATTCCCACGTCATCGCGCTTGCCCTTGGTCCCTGTGGTCCTTTTATCAGCTCATGTGTTGCCATTGCCAACGGGGCCGCAGCGACGAGCACCATGACGGCGCAAATAAAGATAGCTGCTACAATCTTCTTCACCAACTGCCTCTCCTCCCTCAAGTCTGTCCGGTTCGGAAATGCGAGTGGCGGGCGCGGGCTCAACAAGCTCCCCCCCGGTCCTGCCATCGCACGACTGCCGGACCTAGCTAACTTTCTTGCCCGATATTGTTGGCATCTTACTAATACGTTTCTAGCCACCGACCATACTGACTCGCCACTTATGGGTCGTATCAGATAGAATCTTGTCGAATATTGGACGATTGTGCATTTATGTTCATTCCCGGGGAGTTGTTCGACCTGCGATTCACATCGATGAAGTCCATCAGCTAGACATGAACGGGCAGAGCGTATTGGGCTCACTAATCATCATCGGCCATCGTCGTTTGCTACTCATCCATCGTCACGAGCTCACGCGGTATCCGGAGTCGAGGAGCCTGTGGCGTGCCAACCCTGTGATCGAGCTCGTGGAGAGCGACGAGTACGGAGAGTCGGCCTCGGCATATCCATCTCCATGCCGTCCGCTCTCCAATCACGATGAAAAAGATACTCGGGAAGAGGTTTATGTCGCAGGCCCGCATCCGAGCGGACCTGCGCTTTGGGTTTCGCGTTCCGACCTTACGGCGTGATCGTCACGGTCTGGCTGATCGTTGCGGTCCTGCCGTACATGTCCGTCACGGTCAATGTGATGGTCACATCGAACGGTGCCGGTCCGGACGGGTGCAGTATGACGTCCCATGGTCCGTCCATGTCGTTGGCCGTGTTGATGATATAGTCCGCCTCTCCGTAATAGCCAGGCGCGGTCGCGGTGATGTGAACGGTGTCTCCGTTCGCATACGATCCTGCCTCTCCGAACATGGACGCGTCGACGACATAGGCGTTAGCTCCAGCCTCCTCCGTGTAGGTGAAGGACTTCCCGGTGTTCACGTCCGTGAACGTCATGATGCAGTCCGTTATCGGCGTCACGCCATCTTCCGCCCATGTGAACCCGTAGAACGGGTGAGGCACTGGAGGTGCCTTGCCGCTCACCGAGTTGCCCATGGCCGTCGGTGCCGTGTATGTGTGCGTCGCCGTCACGCCAGATCCGGTCGTTCCATCGCCCCAGCTCCATGCATAGGTGAGACCCGTGCCGGTCGATGCGGCCGCTTCAACGCTGACAGACATGCCGCTCACAACATATGTGAACGATGCAATCGGTCCAGGCGGCAATGTGGCTTCCACGTCGTGCGATACCGTGCCCGTCATTCCGCTGTTGTCCGTCACCACTAGGGTGATCGTCTTGGTCCCTGCCGTGGCATACGTGTGTGTTGCGGTCATGCCAGTCCCGATCGTTCCATCGCCCCATGTCCATGCGTATGACGATATCGTTCCATCTGGGTCAGATGATCCAGACGCGTCAACCGAGACAACGAGGAAGTTCACAGTGTATGTGAACGCTGCGACAGGTGGCTGCGGCGGGTTGACGGCTGTGACATCCTGAGATATCGTGCCCGTCATCCCACTGTTGTCCGTCACGACCAGAGTGATCGTCTTCACTCCTGGGGTAGCGTACGCGTGTGTTGCGGTCTTGCCTGTGCCGGTCATACCGTCTCCCCATGTCCATGCGTATGACGATATCGTTCCATCTGGGTCGTACGATCCGGATGCATCAACGGAGACGCTCAAGTATGTCATGGTCGCAGTGAACGCTGCAACGGGTGGCTGCGGCGGGTTGACGGCCGTGACATCGTGAGATATCGTGCCTGTCATCCCGCTGTTGTCAGTTACGACCAGAGTGATCGTCTTCACTCCGGGGGTAGCGTACGTGTGTGTTGCAGTCTTGCCGGATCCAGTCGTTCCATCGCCCCATGTCCATGCGTATGACGAGATCGTTCCGTCTGGGTCGAAGGACCCGGACGCGTCAACCGAGACACTCAAGTGTGTCATGGTCGCAGTGAACGCTGCGACGGGCGGTTGCGGTTGAGCGGACACTATGACATCATGTGATACCGCGTCAGTCATCCCGCTGTTGTCCGTGACCATTAGGGTAATGGTCTTTGTTCCGGCCGTGGCGTAGGTGTGTGTTGCGGTCATCCCGGTCCCAATCGCTCCATCGCCCCATGTCCATGCGTATGACGATATCGTTCCATCTGGGTCAGATGATCCAGACGCGTCAACCGAGACAACGAGGTAGTTCACAGTGTATACGAAGGCTGCGATGGGTGGTTGAGGTTGAGCTGACAATGAGACATCGTGTGATACCGTTCCAGTCAAGCCGCTGTTGTCAGTCACGACCAGGGTGATCGTCTTCACTCCTGGCGTGGCATACGTGTGCGTCGCGGTCATGCCAGTGCCAGTCGTTCCGTCACCCCATGTCCACGCGTATGTTGATATTGTCCCATCAGGGTCGAGCGATCCTGATGCGTCAACGGCTACATCCAGGAAGGTCGTAGTCGCAGTGAACGCCGCGACTGGTGGCAGCGGTACGGGCTTCATGGCTGTGACATCCTTCGATGCCGTGCCCGTCTGTCCGTCGCTGTCCGTTACGGTCAGCGTGATCGTGTACAAGCCCTCTGCCGCGTACTCGTGCGTAGCAACCTTTCCTGAGCCGGTCATTCCGTCGCCGAAGGTCCAATCGTATGATGCGATCGGTCCGTAGTTGTCGGTCGAACCAGAGGCGTCAACGCTGACTATCATCCAATCCATTGTTGCCGTGAAAACAGCTTCAGGCGGGATGAGC
>DATEYD010000248.1:0-1373 GCA_035583445.1 Minisyncoccota bacterium | reverse complement strand
ATGGGCGCACGCGCGATCGGATACGGTGACCGCGGCGGATCCCTCACTCTGCTGACCAGCGACTTGCTCCTGCGCAACATCACCCTCTTGCCCGAGAGCGGGATAATCCAGGGCTACGTGACGGACGGCACAACCGGACTCCCCATCGAGGGGGTCGCCGTGGTGATATCCGGCATGTCCTCGTACCGGCCCAACACGACTTTGACCGATTCAGCAGGGTACTACGCGATCAACTGTCTGCCCGACGAATACGAAATGACCTTCATGGCCGCCGGATACATGTGGGAGAGAACGATGGGTGCCGGCGTCGTCGTGAACGCGAACGAGACCGTTTGGCATAACCACTCGCTGGACCCCGCGACCGTCCGGCTGTACGGCACGGTGACCGATGCGGTCACTGGTGCGCGGCTCACCGGGGCCTCGGTGACAGCGGCGGGATATTCGCGGATCGATCCCAACTTCATGCGGGTGGCGATGACGTCATCCGTCGGAGGGGACTATTCCATGATGGTCGCTCCCGACACGACCTTCACGGTTGTCATGACGGATCTCTGGCCGGGCTACGAATCGAATGAAGTGATTACGAGCATCCCCGATGTGCCGGAATTCGAGGTTAACATCTCGCTGTTGCCAAGCATGGGCGTTCCGACATACACCATTGAGGGGTATGTCACCGACTCATCCGACGGCAGCCCGATACCATGGGCTAACGTTGACGCGGTCTTCGGAATGTCCAACCGCTGGGGGTCGAGCGCCAACGATACAGGCTACTACTCTCTCACGGTTCCGACCGTCAATCTCACCGTAGGGGCCCAGAGTTCGGGCTACCTGCGCTCAGAGGTCTACTTGCCCCCGGGACCAGTCGGAGGCACAGTGACGCAGAACTTCTCTCTCGACCCGCATCTGGAACCACCAGTCATCATGAACGAGACGGTCGTGCCGGATACGAGCGTGAGCGTGTACAACCACGCGAACATAAGCTTCGAGGTCCTCGAGCCGTATCTGAGCATGATCCAGATGAACCTCGCCCGGGTGACGAACGTGACCGGGGATACCGCCTGGGTTCAGCTGATCGAGGGCTACTACTTGATGTCGATGTTTGGGACATGGATCGGCGAATTGGATTGGCTGGCACTGGCGCCTGACCACAACCTGTTCTGGCTACCCGACTGGGACACGACCTCCGACGACTTGGTCCTCCTGACCGACGGCACGGGAGCTTGGGAGATGTCGTCGTCCTACGGACGCACCATGGAGGGGTACTGGACGGTTTGGGGAGACTACTCCAATGCGAGCCTGATGTTCAGCCTCTGGGGCAACGTGTTCTTCGACGCTGAAGGGAACTACCTAGGCTTCGACAACGGAGGAGGGAT
>DATEYD010000247.1:0-3847 GCA_035583445.1 Minisyncoccota bacterium | reverse complement strand
GGCGTCGCCGATCCTGTACATCACATGCGGCAACAGACCCAGGTCATCGAACTGGTCCTCGTTGTCGACGTACCCGACCCTCCCCGAGAGGTCGGTGAGAGTCCCTTCCGGAACCATGAGCGGGGCGGTCAGAACGAGCAGCAGCCAGATGAGCGACGCAAGAAACAATGCGAACAGAGGCAGGAGCGTGATCCCCGGGAGGCGCATCGCCACTCCGAGCGCAGACCCCCTTAATCACCCTTTTCGATGACGACCGATGCGTACCCCACGACATCGCGCATGGGCTTCACGTCCCCCGAGGTCGCGTACTTGAGCACGGTGGCCTTGCCTCCGGCGCACGCGGTCATCGTGGCCATGACCGGCCCGTAGCCGCACATGGATATGTTCTCGTCCCTGACGACCTCGTACAGGCGCTTGGGGCTCATCGCGGTGATCGCCTCCAGGGCCTTCGAGTCCTTCACCTTCGCGGTCCCGGGAGTGACATAGTGGGACATGTCCGTCGACGCGATCACGACGACGTCCCTGCCCTTGATCGCGTCCCGGATGACCTCGCCCACGGAGACGGACGCGTCGAAATCCTGGAAGCCCATGCATATGGGCACGAACTTGAAGTCCTTCGAGAGGTACTGGATGAACGGCAGCTGGACCTCGATCGAGTGCTCGAAGTAGTGCGCGGATGCGTCCTCGTCCACGAGCTCCTTCCTAACGGCCTTGGCCAGCTCACGGTCGACCTTGGCCACTCCGAGCGGTGTCTGGAAATCGTCCGTCGTGACGGCTATCCCCGAGCCCCTGCCCGTGTGGTTCGGCCCGATGATGACGAACGTCTCAGGCATGCCGTCCCGCGCGATCTTCGCGTACAGGTGCGCGGCGACCATCCCGGAGAACATGTACCCCGCGTGAGGCGAGACCCCGCCCAGGATCTTCCTGGGCCCGCACTTCACGGAGGGCACGGCCCCCGGGCCCAGAGGCCCCTTGAAGCAACCTTCGATCTCCTGCCTCAGAGTAGCCTCGTCTTCCGAATAGAACTGCCCGGCCACTGCGGGTTGCCTCATCCTGCCACCTCACCCGGAGGACGTTAGTTCGGGCTTTGTAGTTATATGCTTCTCTTCTCGAAGCAAGGCAGAGAGAGTTCCCGGACGACCGGAGGTTGCACGTCACGCTGTGACAAGTGACAAGTACTGACAAGACCATTCGGCCGTTCGGTGGGGACTCACAACCGTGGGTTCTTACGGGGCAGTGTGGGCATGAGAAACAGAAGGAACTATGTTTTGAGCATGGCAATGGTGACCGTCCTGCTGGTCCCCGGCATGTTGCTGGTGGCGCCGACAGGTAGAGCGGAAACGACAGCGTCGTGGACCTTCGCTATCTATGTTGCGGCGGACAACTCCCTCGAGAACTACTGGGATTCGACGACTCTCCCGTTCTTGAAGGCCGTACCGCCCAGCGACCAGGTGAACTTGGTCGCCTTCAAAGACCTGAAGACGACTTCGACAACTGAAATAGTCAAAGTCTCTGGAACGACTGTGACGACGGTGGAGACCTATGGCGAGATGAACACCGGGGATCCGGCTACACTCACCTGGTGGATCGACCGCGCAACAACCCTCTGGCCGTCGACCTACTTCGCGCTCATGCTGTGGGACCACGGGTACGGATGGCACTACATCTGCTCGGACGATACATCCGCGAGTTCCATAGACATGCCGGAACTGCGGGGTGCAATCGCGAACGCGGGCAACATGATCAACGTCCTCGAGCTCGACGCGTGCAACATGGCGATGGTCGAGGTGGCGTACCAGGTGTCACTGACGAACCTCGTTCAGTACATGGTGGCCTCCGAGGAGTACATGGCTGGAGACGGCCTCCCGCTGACCACGGTTCTGACCCCGCTCGTGAACAACCCGTCGATGCTTCCCAGGGACCTGTCGATCGTGATGGTGGACGCATACGGAGCTCTTTACACCAACACCAACGGTGGAAAGATGACGCTCGCGTCCATCGACTTGCCGCAGTTGAAGGCAACGATCAACACGTTCACGACCTGGTCGGCGAGGATGTTGTACCTGCTGCCCACCTACAAGACCTACTACGCTGCGGCGGTGAAGGCGACTCACTACATGAGCGCGATACCCAGTTTCCTTGACCTCTACGATCTGGGATACCATCTGCTGGGTACCAAGGGAGTGACGGACACGCAACTCAGAACGGCCACGGCGAGCATGCAGTCGGCAGTGCAGTCGTACATCGTCAAGTTCTGGGGAGGACCGAAGATGTTGGACTGCAAGGGGATCTCGTTCTACTGGGCGACCTACAACGACTGGTACTACGACGAGGTCGCCTACAGGCAGACGGCGTTCGCAGCCGATACCGGCTGGGCGACGTTCCTCGATGCGTACAACGTGTAGAGAAAATCCTTGAGAGCAGGGAGAAGGAGACCGGACGTTTCCTTCTTCCTCCCGTTTTTCCATCCCAATCACAGTCGGCACGATCGCCGCATCGATGGGCCCTGCTCTGGAGGGACAGAATAGAATGAACTGGCGGAACGGTCCGAGACCGACCTCAAAGTGTCGCTTCGAAGTCATCGACCGTCTGCTTGAAGTCCTCGTCCGCCTGGATGGTGCCCCTGGACTTCAGGATCTCCCTCGCCAGGAGCCAGTACACGGTCGCGAGCGCGCGCCTGCCCTTGTTGTTGGAGGGTATCACGAGGTCGACATATCTCGTCTCGTTGTTGGCGTCGCATATGCCAACGATCGGTATGCCGACGTTCAGGCCCTCCCTGAGGGCCTGCTCGTCCGCCGCCGGATCTGTCACCAGAAGGACCTCGGGCTCCACGAACTTCGGCAGGATCGGGTTGGTGAGCGAGCCGGGGATGAACCTGCCCGCGACGACCATCGTGCCCAGGGTCTTCCCGAAAACCTTGGCGGGCTTCTGGCCGTACTGCCTCGCCGACACGACGAGTATCTTGGACGGCTCGAACCTGGAGAGGAACTTCGCGGCCACCCTCAGGCGCTCGTCCGTCTTCTTGACGTCGAGCACGTACAGGCCGTCCGTGCGTATCTTGAAAATGAACTCCTTCATGTCGGCGCTCTTCTGCTGAGTGCCGATGTGTACTCCGGAGGTGAGGTAGACATCCTCTGGTATCAACAAGCGCGCGGCCGGTTCAGTCTGCCCATCCGTTTCAGCTACCTCATCCATCGTGATTCCTCAGGTTTCCCTCTTGACGGTCATCGGTATGACCCCTTTCTCGTACTCAATAATCGCTATGCCTATGGGGTCTGCGAGCTGGTCCTGAATATCCACCAGGATCGGCGCGCCCATGCTTATCTGAAGCGCTCTGGCGCCTATGATCCGCGCTCTCTCGAACCTCGTGAACTTCAAGTTAGCATCCTCTTCAGGGAGGTATCCCCTAAAATGTGACCTGTTTATATACGTTTGGGGTCGCGGGCGGATACGGGTTGCCGCTTTGGTCCGTCCGGAGGCGACGGGCGGGCCGCTCATCCGGGTCCGTCACAGCCCCACGACCGCGCCCGGAACATCGGCCGCATGAGCGCGCGAGCACATGGACGTTCCCGGACGACCACAGCCGTCGAAACCATACGGATATCGTACCAGGATGTTCGAATCCGACTCATTTTCGTGTGGGAAATCTATGTGAAACCATAATCGATTTATCAGGCATGCGCCTACGGGTGATTCATACAGGAGCGAATCAGCATGGCAAAGGTTCCCAACATAAGGGTGGAGCCTCCGGGCCCGGAGGCCAAGAAGGCTGTCGCCAAGGACGACGAATACATCGTGAAGGCGACGAAGACTTCGCCGTTGGTCTTCAAGAAGGCCGAAGGATCGG
>DATEYD010000246.1:0-1229 GCA_035583445.1 Minisyncoccota bacterium | reverse complement strand
GATTGATGTTCGATGAGACCGGCGTGTACTCCCTGACGGTCACTGACACAGTCACGACCTCGGCGACCGGATCGACATCGGTGACTGTCGCAAGGCCAGCGAAGATCGACTACAATATGTACGACATGTTCGAGCAGCCCTGGGGTGAGTGGTGGCCATGGAGGCTGGCAGTCTACAAGACTGACGTCATCCTCAACAACGAATCACACGCGTACACGATGGTCTACAACCCCGACATGAGAAACCGGCAGGGGCTCATCATGGCCCCGTATCGCTGGAACACGACCGCCGTCAACATGTCGACCTTGAGCGTGAACGATCCTGAGTTCATGCCCGCCATGGGCGCGACCGATCTTCCCGGTGCGAGCGCGCACCTCGATGTGTATTTCGAGTACCTGAGCTGGGACTGGTGGAACAACTACTGGTTGCCGACCTGGTCCTCGAACTACTTCTGGAACGCCGGTGTCGAAGGAGCCATGACGAGCCAGACTTCGGATGGATACTATATCGGGACAGTCTACACCGCGACGATGAACAGAGCCGCCGCGGAGACATGGCTCAACCTTCCGCAGGGAGAGTCCGACCCAGTTGCCTGGTGGACCGCGAACAGGGACACCTACAAGCAGGCCTGGATCGACTGGATACTCAACGAGGGCAACATCAGGCTGGACATCTGGCCCGGGTACGAGTATCCATACACCGACATCGGGACTTGCATGGACCTTCAAGTCCAGGGCTCGGACTTGGTCCTAAAGATCGGGCACATGAACTGGGGCTACGAAGTTCTGACGACAAGGTGGATGACGGAGATCGCAGCATGCACGCACGAGCCGTACTGGGAGGACTACACGCTCAGCGTAGAGTACAAGTCCGACTACGCGAACTTGACGGCGGACGGAGTCGCGCAGTACAGCCTGCACGCCGTGAAGCAGAACGCGTCCTCGATCGAGGACGCCGGGGCCGCTTGGGCCTGGGAGCCGCAGAACATCGACTATGTTGCGATGACTGGCTCTGACTTCACCCCGTGGGATGTGCTTACATACCAGAGCTGGAACGCAGGAGACATCTATCTCGGCACGGATGTCCCGTACGACTTCACGCCGACGTTCTTCAACCTGACGTCGTACATGTCGTTCACTATCCAGCTCCCGTTGGGCGATGATGTCATCGGATATCGCGGAGTTGCTCTGCCGAACGTTGCCCCCTTGCCAATAGCGCTGCTAAAGGCC
>DATEYD010000245.1:0-2265 GCA_035583445.1 Minisyncoccota bacterium | reverse complement strand
AAGACCCTGTCGTACTGGTCGTACACCGTCACAATCACGGTCTCAGCGATGGCGATCGTCGGCGTGCTGCTGATGCCGGACAGGGTGATGTACGTCGGCCAAGCCATCGGCAGTACGGTGATCGGATCGGACACGCCTGATTTGGTTCCGTCGGATGTGTCGGTCACGGTCACCGTCTGGTCGCCATCGGTCAGGAAGAATATCTCCTCGACGAATGCGTGCGTCCCTGCGTCTCCCACCGTGAACGTGTAGTTTAACGGGAGGAACGCAGACAGGTCGCTTGAGGTGAAGGTCACCTCGCCCACGTAGTCCGTGTACACGGCCCCGGACTCCAGATAAGCGGTCACGGTGACGTCTACGAGCGTCTCCACTGCGTAAACATCGCCTGCCGCGGACAGCACGACGCCGAAGTGGTCCAGGCCAGGAGGCTCAGTCACCTCGACGAGCATATCGCCGACTATCGTGTTGTCGATCGTGTCCCTGACGGTCAACGCGAACACACCAAGCGAGTTGAAGGTCACGGTCCCGTTCGGGATCGTGATCAACCCGTTCATCACATCCGTGACGTCGAACGTGCTCTGGGTTATCACCGCGGTGCTGTCGTTCGTGAGGATCTCGATGGTCCCGATGTAGTCGGGGTAGTACATGTTGACCTCATCCTGGGCGATCACATCGAACGCTGACGATGTGCCCGCCATCACAGGGCTGGTGTAGTTCTCCACCAGGAAGTTGTCCATGACAGCCGGAGCGTCGTATCTGAACTCGATCGTCGGCGCGCCATAGGGGAGCAGTCCCAGCCGTTCCCACTCGTTCGCCAGGTTCTCGTGCGTGGTCTGTTCCTTGGACCAATTCCAGAGGTCCATAGGTCCTACGAACGTCAGGGTCCTGTTGGTCGAGTCCAGGAGGACCTGGCCTCCGAGGTCAGGATCCGTCCACATCGGCTCGCTGTAGTCCATCGTCATCGGGCCGGTGATGTTCTCGTACACGCCGGGTTCGACGTGCACCTGGAACAGGATGTCCCCGTCAGGCCATGTGATGGTCATCCGGTCGCCCTCGGACAGGTTCTGGACGCCGGGCGCGTAGTCGTAAGGCATCCATTCCCCGTACAACCAGCTCCCTGGAGCGGTGTTGAGATACGTCAGCCCATCGTAGGGCTCGTAATCGGATATCGGGTGCTTGAGGGATCTCGGCAGGATATCCTGCAACAGAGCCTCCCACATCCAGCATGGCTTGCCATCCTCAGTCGTCTCGTAAGCGTAGGCCGCGTACTCGACGCCCGTGGTCAGGTCGACATCCGCCCTCTCGGGGCCGATGTCGGCCTGGAGATGGAAGTTCTCGAAGTACCACTCGGTGTTCATGAACGAGTGCCTCAGCCATCTGGTGAAGAGGACCTCCATGCCCCATGTGACATAGTCGTAGTGCAGGACGACCTCGTCGCCCACCTTCTCCGCCTGCATGACCTCTGGCCATGCCAAGAACACAAGGGGGTACTCGTACGCGTTGAAGACATCGTACACGACGTTCCCCTGCCGGTTCAGCCACTGCTGATACCACACAGTCTTGGCTGCACCGTTCTCCGCCCACCAGGTGTCGAAGCCGTCGAAGTCCTCAGAGGTCATGTTGAACATGGACATCGAGGCGATCTCATCCATGGTCACGGTACCCTTGATGATCGTGAGCCAGCCATCGCACTGGTTGGCAACGGTATCGCCGTAGTCGGCGAGCAGTTCATCGTAAGTGCCGTAGTCCATGTAGAAGTCGACGTACGCGTGGCCTCCCCTGATGGTCTCGTTAAGGAGTGGGATGAACCACGGGTTCACTGTCGTGTTGATCTCCGAGATGTTCCTTGCGGCGACGTCCAAGTTCATGTTCGTGTACGTCCAGGTGTTCAGAGATCCGCTCTTCCAAACGAAGAGGTTGGGGGCGTCCGGGTCCGTCAACGTCGGTTCGGAGATGATCTCTTCGCTGCCGCCCACAGACCATGACCTGTTCAGCCAGTAGTCCTCGAACGGGACTTCGAACATGTCGGACCAGTAGTAGTCAACGCTTCTGGCAAAGACCTCGCTCGTCACGGAAATCGCAGCGCTCCCTGAGGCCGAGTGGCCCGAGAGAGAAGCGGAGGCATTGAGCCAAGCCACACCCTCCACGGTCGCGCTGAACGTGACGGAAGCTCCCGTCGTCGAGCTGAGGGTGTACTCGCCCACCGACAAACCCTCGACGGCCCATGTGAATGTCACACCCGACATCTGAGCGCCTACGGAATCG
>DATEYD010000244.1:0-4690 GCA_035583445.1 Minisyncoccota bacterium | reverse complement strand
CGATGGAATAGCGCTCGATATTGAGCACGCGAGCGCTGCCCCGATGATCGGAGCCACGGGGGAGATGTCCGCCCCAAGAGCCAACGAAGCTGCTATCGGACACGAGATAAGCGCGGCAGCAGTGTTCGAAGCCGCGTAAGTGAGCACGAACCCTAACAGGCATGACACCGCGAATATCATCCACTCGCCCGGGTTGTCCCCGAGGGACCTCGCGACCTCGTTCGCGAGCCAGTCTGCGAATCCGCTCGCCTCGAGCCCGAAGCCGAGCGCTATGCCGCCGCCGAACAGGAACACGACGTTCCAGTCGATGCCTCTGGCGATCTCGTCCCACTTGAGGACCGGCTCGCCTTTGATGCGTATGAGGCCTGCCAAGATGATCACTAGGACCGCTGGCATTGCCTCGGGCATTACCCTAGACATCTCGGTGGAGAGCGATTCCAACTCTGGAGCATATCCAGCAATAACCTTGACCACGGACGGCAGGACCCAGAGAAACACCGCCAGCAGGAGCAGTCCGGCTGTGACCTTCTCGCCCTTGCTCATGCGGCCCAGCTGCTTCGAGACGGCGGCCATCTTGGCCCTGTCCGCGCTGACCTTCTTCTCTTCCGGCTTGAGGACCCTGAACACGACGAACCATGTCACAAAGAGACCTATGATTGCGTGCGGCGTGCCCACCAGCAGCCAATCGAGGAACGTCAGATCTTGGAGAGGGGCGAACTCCTCCACGGTGCTCTTTGCGATGAGGTTTGGGGGAGTGCTGATGAGGAGAAGCATCGCACCGGCGGTCGCCGCCTGCGCGAGAGCGAGCATGCAGGCTTCGCTGTACCTTCCTCCTGCCTTGACGCCGATCATCGAGAGATAGGCGATCAGGAACGGGAACACGACCGATGTCGAGGCGGTTATCGAACCTGTGAGCGTGAGAATGAACACAGGCAGGGACGCCACGAAGAACGCTGCCACCATCGGGTTCGTCCCCTTGTACAAAGACCCCAACCTTATCGCTATCCTCCGGTCCAGGTCCCACTTCCTGAACGCAGCGGCAAGAACGAAGCCAGCCATGAAGATCCATATGATTGGGTTGGTGAAGGACGTCAGTGCGGTGTCCCATCTCAGAATCTTCGTCATCGAGAACACGAGTGGGGGCACCAGAGCGGCGATCCCCAATGGGACGCATTCGGTCACCCACCACGCGAGAACCCAGGCGAGAGTGCCGAGGGCGATCAGCGGCGCCTTGTCTGAAGCGCCCGTCGAAGGGTCAGGGGCTACGTCGATCATGGACTGAGGCGTCGGAACGAGAACGATTGCCACAAACAGCAGTGGCCCGAGGATGAGGCCTATCCTCTGCTTGCTGAGCCATTTGCCGGCTTTCTTCAGAGGTGATGACCGCATCTTCCGGTCTGAGACAGGGTCCAGCCATGACAACCGTAAACACCCCGATAGGAGACTTTCTATTCAGACCGAATATTGACTCCGTACTTCAAGTTTGAGTGCAGTATATCCTCCCAAGACGAGCACTCCGGAAATACTCAGGAACATCCGCAGCAGCATTTACATATGTCATAAATTATATAACTGTAATTTTTTCTAATGACAATTATATATTCCAGCAACGGTCGAAACAGCTGCCTCGTGCAATTCCATGGCACACAAGAGTTTTTAAATACTGGACATTTCGGTATCATTGCCCGTCAGTGTACTCCTCCTGACGCGGATGACCGGGAGGAATCTAGGAGGGTTAGATGATGAATGGTTATAGACGCGCGAGCCTGAGCCTTCTGTTGATGATAATCATGACTGCGACCTCGTTCGTGGTCATGGCTGTGCCGAACTCGGCAGCATGGTCAGGCGTTGTGAGTGAGGATGCCTCGGCAGTTGGAGACGATACCACCCTGGCGTCTGGTGAGAAGCCGATTGCGAGCACAAATCCTGAGGATAAGCTGGATGCGGCGCTCCAAGAAACCCTGAAGAAATCGGACGGCCCGTTCAAGGTCTACGTTGCGATATCAGATCGCACTGCTGCAAACGAATACATGGCAGCACATGGCCTGCCCCTGGTCAAGGGCGCTGAGCTTGCCGGCATGCCCACGATGAGGTTGCTCGATCTGTCGGCCGTGGATATCCTTGGATTGGCGTCGAACCCGGGTGTTTCGAGCATCTTCGAATACGAAGCGCCCCAGATTGAGGAGCGGTCAGTCATCAACTCGCTGGCGGGGGATGACTTCGAAGCTGCGCCTCCAGAGGTCGAGGACCTTGATGTTGATTACCTACACGGAGCGATTGACGCATGGATGTCCGGATACACCGGCGCTGGCGTCCAAATCGCAGTGATAGACACGGGATTCGACATGGCACACCCTGACCTCCAGGGACAGCAGGCGAGGTACACATCAGGACCATACAACGGCTGGCCGATCGCATACGATGACAGGGCGGCGGCAATGTGGTCCCAGGACGAGATAGGTGGATGGATCGCGGACACGACTGCTACCTCCGATGATCTTGGCGGCTGGGTGCAGTTCGATGGATACGGGTTCGACATAGCCGGCCTACAGGACGTTGACGGGAACCCACTGTGGAGCCAGAGCGGCACATATCACATCGGATACCACACAGACCAAAACCTGATGGCCATAATGGGATACCCCGTGGGGGTCCTCGTAGTTGATGCCAACACGGCCGGTGTCTACGACACAGTGTACGTTGATGTCTGGGGAGACTTCTCGTTCAGCAACGACAAGGCGTGCACGATGGGCGACGAGATCTCGTACTTCGACTTCTACGATGCTGATACTGGCGAGACCGACTTCGTCTGGGATGGCGGCGACGGATACGCCGACCTCTCCGGCGGGATGGCGTACTGGATCAGCGACGGGGCGAACGTCTATCCATTCTCAGACTACTGGTACGGCAGCAGCTTCGTACCGGGAAGCGGGGATGCAGTTGCGTTCGTGGGAGAGTTCTACTACGGTGAGAGCCACGGGACGATGACATCCTCCGCAGCGCTCGCGATACCGAACTCGGTGGGTGGAATGCTCGGCGGAATGGCCCCTGACGCGAAGCTCATCTGCATACCGTTCACTGGCGACATGGTCGCCTCCTGGATCTTTGCCGCAATAGGCGCTGACGGTTCCTGGGGATCCGGCGACGAGGCGAACATCGTCTCGAACAGCTACGGATGGTCCGAGACCGCTGTTGATTCAGGATACGGCGAACTCGACGCAATCGCGGGCATCGTCTCGATGTACTACAGCTCTGGCCTGTGGTTCTGGTCTACTGGGAACGGCGGCCCCGGGTACGGGACCGCGCACGCGCCAGTCGACCACTACTCGGTACATGTCGGCGCTGGTACCACGATGCAATACAGGTATTACCTCGGATACGAGAACGACTGGTCGATGACGAAATGGGGTGACGTGATACCGTTCTCCAACTCGGGCCCGACCAGGACCGGCAGGCTCAACGCCGAGATAATCGCATCCGGCGCGTACTCCATGGAGCCCGCACCCCTGAACCAATGGGACTATTTCGGCGGACTAGGGGACGGGTCGTTCCACCTACAGCTAGGGAGTGGCACGAGCCATGCGACTCCGACTGCGGCGGGTGGCGCCGCTCTCGGTTATCAGGCGTACTACACCATGACCAGTTCGTGGCCTGACCCAGACCACGCGAAGTCACTGCTGATGGCGGCTGCGGACGACATGCACTTCGACCCGCTCAAGCAGGGAGCTGGCTGGCTGAACGCCTTCAACTACGTGAAGATGATGGGTGAGTACGACGGAACGCAGACGACACTGTGGTGGAACGAACCAGCGTTCGAGAAAGCGGCCCTCTATCCAGGCGGCACTTACGGATCGCAGAACGAGCTCTACCCGAACCTGATGCTTCCGGGCGAATCCGACACGATGCACGTTGCGACGACCGAGAACTGGATGATGACGGACACGGACATCACCGTCACGAGCGAGCTGCTCCTGAAGACGGGCAGCGACAGCCTCTCGTTCATCACGACCGATGCAGCTAGCATTTACGTTGACATCGCACCGTACATCCCCGCGACGACAGACCTGCTGAAGGTAACGATGTTCATGCCGATGTCACAGTTCGATCCTGATCTGGACTACTCATCGGACCTCAGCTACTGGTTGGAGCTCCACGACTGGGTTGACGAGAACTTCGACGGAATGTTGAACGTCACCGGCTCCGAGTGGGAGCTGTACAGATACACCGTGGACGGTGGAGACTGCAACTACAACCAGGTGATGATAAAGGACCCGATAGACAGGACGACGGACGGACTGATAGCACGGTTGAGGGCGATTGCAGGAGACATCGGCGTGAACCTCACCCTCCAGCTGGACTACTATGAGCTGCAGACGTTCCCATGGGTGTCCTTCAGGATGATGGGCGACACCGACTGGCTGTCGACCCTGACCACGACTGTGGCTGCTGGCAGCTCGGCCTACTGGGAGATCAACGTGACGGTTCCGACGGATGCCCCCATAGGCACATACGCTGCAGCGATCTACGTCGATGACGGTCTGAGGATTCAGAACATCCCGGTGGTCATCAACGTCGCCGCACCCGATTGGGAGTTCGAGTTCGGAGGTCCATCCTACTTCGACACACCCTACAACAACGACATAGTCGGAACGGCCGACAAGGGCTGGAGGTTCGAGGTGGGTGACTGGAG
>DATEYD010000243.1:0-1126 GCA_035583445.1 Minisyncoccota bacterium | reverse complement strand
TTGGTATCAGAACGAGGCAAAGGTTCGAGCGCCTGCAACGGAATCCGCTGGTGGCGGGTTCGAGATCGACAACACTCCGTCGTACTTCTGTCCGGTGGTCGCCTTCCACAAGGACGTGGACGAACAACTCCGCGGGAACTGTGATCCGCCCATCGATCCGGATCGAGATGCGACGCTGTTCGTGTCGCAGAAGCTCTTGCTCAAGCGCGAGGTCGATTGGGCGAGTGCGTTCTTCACCACGGGTGTCTGGACGGGCAGCACGACTGCGACCGACCTCGTCGGTGGCGTTGGCTTCACGCAGTGGGGAGACAACGATTCGACGCCACTCGAGGATGTCACGACGCAGATCATCCACGTCGAAAGCAAGACGGGATTCCGGCCGAACAAGTTCGTCTGTTCGCCGAAGGTGATGAATGCGCTGAAGCAACATCCGTCGGTACTTGATCGAATCAAGTACACCTCCAAGGGTGTGGTCACTGCAGACCTGCTGGCTTCGCTGCTGGGCGTGGATGAGGTACTCGAGGCACGAGCCGTCAAGAACTCGGCAGCCGAGAATGGCACTGAGAGCACGGACTTCATCATGGGCGCCAATGCAATGCTCTGCTACGCGGCACCCAGTCCGTCGATTCTCGCTCCGACGGCAGGCTACACGTTCACTTGGACGGGACTCCTCGGTGCCGGCGCCTATGGGAATCGGATCAAGAAGTTCCCGATCGAGGCAATCGAAGCCGACCGCATCGAAGGTGAAATGGCCTACGCTCATGCAGTGGTCGCATCCGAGTTGGGCGTCTTCTTCTCGGGCGCATTCTCAGCCTTCAGCGACTAGGAGCATGAATGCCTCACGTTGCGCTGCAAGATTTTGAGCACTTCGACGCTTTCTACCGAGCTGGGACTGTCCTTCCAAGGCGGGCCCGGTTATGGATGGATCTCCGAGAGCTCCAGCGCCGCGGCAAGGTATCCAATGGCAAGGGTGTCAATCCTATGGTCATCGGGGTTGCTGGGGGGAACGCCGACCCTCCAGCAATCTCGATACCAGTCTATTCATCCGACGAACAGTCAGATTCATCCGATGAACGACAGACTTCAACGCCAGTGACATTGCAGCCCATCGAATCATTCGTCGTGC
>DATEYD010000242.1:0-1597 GCA_035583445.1 Minisyncoccota bacterium | reverse complement strand
CTCCCAGGATCGCGGGATCGAACGCTTCGTACATCTGCGGGTCTTTGAGAATGCCATCCACGTGTATGCCGGACTTGTGGGTGAACATATTCCCTCCGACGACGGGATAGTTGAGCGGTATCGCGAGCCCTGACGCCTTCTCCACACGCTTGCAGAGGGGGATTATGTGCTCTGGCCGATACTTCTGCACGCCGTAGTGAGTGCGCAGATTCATCACCAGGACCTCGAGCGGCACGTTCCCCGCGCGTTCGCCAAGGCCGTTCACTGTCGTGGACAGCCACAATGTGCGGTCCCGGAAGGATGCAGCGGCTTCGCATGCGGCGAGGGCGTTCGCCACCGCCAGACCGAAGTCGTTGTGCGCGTGGAACTCGACGTCGATGTCGACGTTGGACATGATCTTCGCGACCAGGGACGACGAAGCGGCCGGTGTGAGTATGCCCACGGTGTCGCATATCCGGAACCTGTCCCCTCCGGCATCCTTGCCCATCCTCGCGAACTCTATGAGGTAGTCCGGATCGCTCCTCGTCGCATCACCTGCGTTGAAGCAGACATACACCCCGTGGCCCTTGGCGAACTCGACGCAGTCGACCAACATCTCGAGCTGCTCCGTCCTCGTGATCTTGAGTTTGTTCGCGAGGGCGATGTCGGACGTGTCCGTTGACACGGACACAGCGTCAACGCCGTGCGATATCGAATCTTCGATATCGGCCTTCACCATCCTGTTCCAACCCATGATGGACGTTCCGTTCAAGCGGGAGCTCAGCCTCTTGGCGCACTTCCTGTCGCTGTCGTTGTAGGTGGCGAATGTCTCGACCTGCTCAACCCCGAGCATCTCGAGACCGACGGCGATCTCGACCTTCTCATCGCACGTGAATGAGATGCCTGGCATCTGTTCGCCGTCCCTGCAGGTCGTGTCGACCAGTTTTAGGCGTCCGAGTCTGGGCTTGGCAGCACCGGGCTCCGCTCCGTCCCCCGTGAGGGCGTGGTCTGTCGAACATGCACAGGCATTGTTCCATGTTGCTCCCTTGTGGCTCAATTCCGTCACCGTCCGCATGCGACGACCGGCAGCACGACCCGTGCTGCCCCGATGTCGTCGGTCACACGAAGGGGGATTCGAGAGTTTCTGTATTTATCATTGTGCCTATAATACGACATTATTATGGCTAATTGCCGAAACTGTTGCCCGATATGGTGGTCAAATGACCTGTTAATACCATAATGCGTGTGCAATTGCCCTCCAGTGTAAGCTCTGCCCCGACTGACGACGCATGGTTCACACTGATTGAATGAACATCGCGCCACACGGCCACGGGCGGCCACCCGTCCCGTCAGCTTCTCGCGAACACCTCTTTCCCGGGGAAGACCGCGCGCCTTCCCAGCTCCTCCTCTATCCTGAGGAGCCGGTTGTACTTGGCCGTGCGCTCGCCCCTCGACGGGGCGCCGGTCTTGATCTGGCCCGCATTCGTGGCGACACTCACATCGCTTATCGTGGTGTCCTCCGTCTCGCCCGACCTGTGGGAGACCACGCATGCGTACCCTGACCTGGCCGAGAAACGCATCGTGTCCAAGGTCTCCGTCAGAGTGCCTATCTGGTTGA
>DATEYD010000241.1:0-2159 GCA_035583445.1 Minisyncoccota bacterium | reverse complement strand
CAGATCACAATGCGATGGTTTGACAGAAGAATGATGGTGACAGCAGCGGTGCTCTGTGTGCAGGTTCTCCTATTCGTCCCTGGGACGGCCGCAGCACAGGGCAATGAGGCGGGTTCCGCCTATTCCTTCGTGTACCTGGGCGACCTGCACTTTGACAAGAGGTCCCATCATGACATGGAGTGGGTGAAGGCCAACCAGCCGGCCGACATCAGGCAGATAGACGACTACGTCAGGATTACGCAGGAGCATACCCCCGGCCTGTTCACGCGAGTCCAGACCGCCATTGAATCCAGTGATGGCAAGATCAAGATGGTCGTGCAGGGCGGCGACCTGACGGAGGGCCTGTGCGGCCGGCGCGAGCTCCAGGAGCTTCAGTTCAAGGAAGCCATAGACTCGATCCGGAGCCATATACCACAGACCCCATTCCTCTGCACCAAGGGCAATCACGACATCACCGGCCCCGGGGCGAGAGAGGCCTTCGATCGCGTCATGCTGCCGTGGCTCTCGAAGGAGTGCGGCAAGCCGGTGGACTCCGCCTCTTTCTATTTCTTGAAAGGGCCGGACCTGTTCGTCTTCTTCGACGCGTATCACAACAACAACTTGGACTGGCTGGAAAAGACCCTCAAGGAGAACAGCCATCGTCATGCGTTTGTCGTAATGCATCCTCCCGCGGTCCCCTACGGTGCACGGTCCACGTGGCATCTGTTTTCACGCGAGAAGGAAAGGGATGTCCGCGAGCGATTCATGGATATCCTGGGCGCGAATCGAGTCGTGCTGCTCACCGCCCACCTGCACAAGTACAGCGTCCTCGTGCGAAGGACATCGACCGGTGCGTTCGTGCAGCTCAGTATGAGCAGCGTGATCAGCGCGCCGGATGTGTCCGTGCGAGACTATCTGGAGGGCGTGAAGAGCTACGGCAGCGCGCTGGTCGATACCGAACCCGAATTCCAGCCCGAGACCAGGGACCAGCGTCAGAAGTCGCTGGAAGCAGAGAAGCCCCACATCACCCGCTTCGAGTACGCGGATTTCCCGGGATATGCCATCCTTCGCGTCTCCGAGGCGAGGATCAGCGCCGACATTTACTTGGGTGATTCCGGCAAGCTGTGGAAGAGCGTGCCTCTCGGCCCCGTGCTGGGCGACTGAACCCACCCGACACAGGGCGAACACAGAGCCGCTTCGCAGATCTCATGTATGTCATTGCAAGCAGCGCAGCGACGAGGCCATCTCAGCCCTCAGGGTGGGAGATTGCCTCGCTTCGCTCGCCATGACATCCAGGGAGGCGCCGTCGGACGACTTTGCGTTGGCCCGGCCGCCGTACGTGCACCATCTTGCGGTCGGGGGACGGATGTGGTTCCATAGGGCATATGCCGTGGTCATAATGCGCTCCTCAGGGCGCGTGAATCGTGCACGGGAGCCTGAGAGCCGAGTCGTGTAAGGAGAGAGCACCATGAGAAAGACTTTCGTCGTTTGTCTGGTCGTCACGGCCATCATCATGGTTTGGGGTGGTCGCGCTCCGGCGGCGGGTCCTTTTGAGCCGACGTGGGAGTCGCTGGCGAAACGCAACCCCGCGCCCGACTGGTTCCGCGACGCGAAGTTCGGCATCTACTTCCATTGGGGCGTCTACAGCGTGCCGGCGTTCGGCAACGAGTGGTACCCGCGCAACATGTACATCAAGACGAGCCCGGAGTACAAGCACCACGTCGCGACATACGGCGATCCGACCCAGTTCGGCTACCATGACTTCGTGCCGATGTTCAAGGCCGAGAAGTTCAACGCGGACGAGTGGGCGGAGCTGTTCGTAAAGGCGGGGGCGAGGTTCGCGGGACCTGTCGCCGAGCACCACGATGGATTCGCCATGTGGGACAGCGACCAGACGCCCTGGAATGCCAAGGACATGGGCCCGAAACGCGACCTCGTGGGCGAGCTCCAGAAGGCCATCCACGGTCGCGGCCTGAAGTTCGTCGCCACGTTCCACCACGAGCGCAACAGCACCTGGCAAAAGAACGGCCAGTGGACCGGGCACTACGAGTTCGTAAAGAAGGACTTCCCTGCGCTGCTCGACGATCCGAAGCAGGCCATCCTCTACGGCTACATGCCGCGCGAGCAGTTCCTCAAGATGTGGCGGGACAAGCTCATCGAAGTGATCGACAAGTACCAGC
>DATEYD010000240.1:0-3823 GCA_035583445.1 Minisyncoccota bacterium | reverse complement strand
GGGTGTGCGTGGCCGCGATGCCGAGTGGGTGTGGTGCGAAAGAAGTGACCCACTCTGCAGCGATTGGCCCAGCCTCCGCGCCGGGGCGGTTCACCGAGCGCTTCCTTTTCAATTGACCTCAGAGATACCTAGTGGTAGCATGGTCGGGAAGTTGATGAAAAAAGGAGAACAGCATGGGCGTCGAGATCCAGGTAGGCGGTTCGTGGAAGGAAGCAGCTGACAGGACTCCGGTCGGGTTGATCAGCGCCTTCGGAGGCACCGTCGCTCCTGACGGGTGGTTCATCTGCGACGGGACCGCGAAATCGAGAACGACGTATGCGGATCTCTACGCGGTCATAGGCACGGCGTTCGGTGCCGGGGATGGGGTTTCGACGTTCAACCTCCCCAACCTGCAGGGCGTCGGGTTGACGGGGATCGGCACGCAGAGCATCAACGGCCGTGCCAAAACCGGTCCTTCTCTTGGAGTAACCAGGGAAGATCAGATGCAGGGGCATTATCACAATCAGGCTGTCGAGAATGGAGATGGTGACAATAGTCTCCTGACTGCTATTGCGTTTGGGCGGCGGACATCCGGTGCACAGAATTATGGCCGATCAACATGGGCATCCACTGTCAACGCAGATCTGATAAAGGCGGCTATCACCGACGGCACTCATGGCACACCGCGTGTTGAAAACTATACTCACGGGCCGGAAGTCGGGGTGAACTTCATCATTAAGTACTGATCGGTACTCTCGAGGAGTCCAGCGATGAGTGCGAACTATAAGGACTACTCACCCGGTTCAGGATCCTACAAAGTCGAAGAGGCCGGCACGATTAAGGGCATCAGCAGTCCCGGCAGCGTCTGCGCGCAAATGGGGGCGGTCACCTTCACGCATACGGCTTTCGAGTTGCCCGGCAGGGGGCTGGGTCTTTCCCTTCGGGCGAGATTCAACTCTGACCACATGTACTCGACGATCATCAACCGGATCGCGAAAGGCGAGAAGCCGGCGGCGACACTCATGACTCTCCCGGAGGGCCAGACCAACTTCTACCGGATCTGCAACGGATGGTCCTGGGACCTGCCCAAGGTCATTATCGGAGAGAAGAACATCTTTCGGCTTGTCATCAGCGGGAAGACGTTCGTCCTGGATTCCGTGCTGACCGAGCAAGCGTATGAGGATACGGATCCCGAGACCTGGGCCGAGGGCTTTCACATCAAATACGGCACAGAGGTAAGCAGCCGGAAGCCGCTGATGATCGCCATTCCGGAAGCGAAGGTCATTGTTACATGCACGGTCGAGAAGGGCGGGGCTTCCAGCCCTTACGATTTCCGCGTGATGCACGAGAACGACTCTACGTACCCGTTCAGCCTGTACCTAGCCGATGGGTCGAAGGTGAAGTTCTACCCCTCATACCTCATCGATGGAGATGGAACGAAGAAGGCCGACACCAGAACCGTGAACCACCTGAAGGACGCCGGGCAGACGCAATGGGCAACGAACGTGCAGGCTGGCTACTGGGCGTACAACGCTACCGCCAACCTGAGGGCGAGGATCACGGGGGTGGCGGCGAGCGACCTGACGCTCGACTGCGACGCCTTCCCCCTGGGCAACAATACTGAAGTCTACTACATCTACCCGGCCAACGCGGGCCTGGTGAAATCCATTACCGCGCCCGATGGGATCAACACGCTCACCTTCTATTACAACGACAACGGGATCTCGGGAAACGTGATCGCGCAGGGCAGTCCTGCGAACAAGCAGGTGACGCTGAACGCCACAGACTATTCGAATGTTCGGGTGGGCGACCTGATGACGATCAGGGACGAGTCGCGCGTGATCTGGTCGAAGGATGGCCTCAACAAGGTCACCGTTTCGGGCGCCTTCGGATTCAGCCCGACGACCTCGGACTTCTATCATGTGAGTCAGGGTATCATTCAGCGCGTGGAGCACAGTGACGGCCGGTGCGTGAAGCTCTACTACTACAGTTACGATGCCGGGGACGGCTTCGGATCGCTGCCGCGGCTTACCATGGTGCTTTCCAGCAACGCGAGCATGTCGGTCCTCGAAACTGTCGACCTCTTTCTCTCCCGTTTCACGTTCTACGCGGACGGGCTGATGAAGATCGAGGCTCTCGAGGACATGCCCAGGAGTGCACAGCTTGCCAGCTTCAACACGGGGGAGGCGAACGCCCTCGGGTACGGCACCAACAAGGACGAGGACCGGTTTCGAGTGCTGCAGGGGGTACGATACGAATACTCACTGACCTCGGACCCGGATCCGAAGACCGATTACATCGCCGTCACCAACCAGGCCGGAGCCTTCACGAAGTATTTCTTTCAGAAAGGGGGATTCTGCACCCAGACCTTTTCGGATCTTGCGACGTACACGGGCCGCATTAAGGCCAACAGCACCGCCCGGGTGCTGAACATCGAGAAGACCGACTTCCTCCTCGGAACCGACTACTACCTGAACACGAGCAGGATCAAGCAGTACGCGGCGGAGGATAGCTCGGTGCCCGCCGACTACCGTGCCATCAGCAAGTTCACCAGGGTGTCGTCAGTGCTCAGTTCCACGAAGGTGAAGCTTGCGAGCGACCTGGTTGAGGCGCCGAGGGATGGTGACGTGTTCCTGGCTATCCGCAACTCCGGCACCTTGAATACGACGCCCATCAGCAAGAGCTCCAGCCCCACCAAGGCTTACCGGGTCTATACCGATACGAGCAAGGCGACGGAGGGGGATCTCATTGCGATCCGCAACGAGGTGCGACGCATCATCGCGGAGGGCATCGAAGATGGCGCGACCTATTTCGACGTGGATCGGGAGTTCTCGTTTCTGCCGACGTATGAAGGAGGGAAGGACGAGTGCGCCTACATCGCGCATGCTGCTGACGACGATTTCTACATTTTCTATCTCAACAAGCCGAAGGTGGTAAAGATTGAAGAGCGCCGCTCCGTGGACGCGACGGAGTGGAAGTCCACCAGCTACGCCTATGAGTACCTCAAGGGCGGCAACGAGACCATCGACGACATCAACGGCGGGGGTTTCATCTTCGACGACGTCGACGGTCCGGCGGATTCGCAGCTGCGGCCCGACAGCATCGAGCTGACCAAGACGACCATCACCGTGTGGAAGGAAGGGCCGTCCAAGTCGGAAGATTATACGCAGACCGTGATCTCGTTCGACTACGACGAGGGCAAGCTGATCAGGGGCGAGAAGGATACGAAAAGCTTCCGCCGAGAGGGGGACCGCTGGGTTCCCGTCAGCATGACCGTGAACGTGAACGGGAACCCATGCACCAATGCCGCCTACTACGGGGTCACCAGCACGTACACGTACCGCAATACGAGCCAGTACGAGGCAGTGGACGGCGTGCCCAACGACTCGCAATGGAAGGAGAGAACGGACTTCGATTACGACGCCTGGGGGAGAGTGGTCAGGTGGCGGAAGTATTCGCCCGCTTTCCCCGGGGGTCAGGCGTTGGTAAACTGGGCGCAGTACCTGGGCACAGGGGTTGTCGAGGATTCCAGCCTCGACCCCTATGGCAAGTTCGCGTCGAATCCGTATGCATCCGGCTACCAGGCGCTGTTCGATTCCAGGCTCTGCTTCGAGGTAAAAGCTGCATTCATCAGAAAGATCAACAAGGAGGACCTGGAATCCCTCGTGTGCCAGGCCTTCGATGCGAAGCTGAACGCCATCGAGATCCGGGAGTACGAGCGCACGTCGCTGACCAGCGAGGAGTCGAAGTACCAAGGAGTCGCGTTCCGATCCACGGCAAGGAAGATCGTGGACGGGGACGGGATCAAGACCGCCGATGCCCGGACGGCGAACCACCTCAAGGA
>DATEYD010000239.1:0-2960 GCA_035583445.1 Minisyncoccota bacterium | reverse complement strand
GTTCTCATCGCCGATCTGCACGAAGATGCTTCCTGTCTCGGTGAGGAGCTCGCGCGCGACGACGAAGCGATCGCGCCAGTAGGCGAGGTAGGAGTGGATGCCCAGCTCCCACGTGTCGCGGAAGGCACGAATCTGCTCGGGCTGCCGGGTGGCATCTTCGGCCTTGCCGTCCTTCACGTCGCGCTTGCGCGTGGAGACCTGCCAGTTCGAGCCGAACTTGATCCCGTAGGGAGGGTCGAGGTAGATCATCTGCACCCGACCCTTCAGCCCCTCCTTCTCCGCGAGGCTGGTCATGGCAAGCAGCGAGTCTCCGAGGATCATCCGGTTCGACCAGTTTGCCTCGTGGCGGTAGAACTCGATCAGCTCCTCGAACTTGATGCCGTTGAAGTCACCGAAAAGATTAAGCTGCTCTTCCGTTTTCCCCTTGCGAGCCTGTGCGCGGACATCCTCGATGAGCGCCTGGGGATGGATCTTCTCCTGGATGTACAGCGGTACCGACGGGACCGTGAGTGGCGCCCGATCCTGCTCGTCCTTGCCTTTCCATACAAGCTGAGGATCGAGCGACGGATCCCGGGCGTACAGGAGACCTGGATACTCAACCTGCTGAGGCTCCTGGTTCTCTCGAGACAAGAATCCACGCAGCTCCTCGGTGGGTATGTTGCGGCGCTTGTCTTTGTGTCGGAGGGAATCGATCGGTACCCGCTTCGCCTTTTCCTTGCCGGCCATCGTTCCTTCACCTCATCCGTTCATACGGATCGCTCTGCTCTCCCGCTTGCTACACTCAATCCTACACTCATTCAGAGTTGCTACACTCATTCCCCAGTTAGGCGCCATGTCGCAGCCTTTCCTTTGCCCTGGCAGACGATCTTCCCCTCGTTTCGCAGTCTGAACAGAACTGCCCTGATCCAGTCCTTGCCAACTCCCGGGCATGCCCGTTCGAGATCGGCGAGCCGGAATCCACCATTCCAGGCGAGCACAGCCTTCCGAACCCGAGCCGCCTTTTCCCCTCGTGGCTCAACCAGGTCGCCGAGCCGCTCTTCCATCTCCCGATAAGCCTCTTTCAGAATGAACAGGAGGTAGCCGGTATACGGCCAGGGATCTCCTCGATCTTCGTGCCAGCCCTCGGAGCTCAGCTTGAGGGTTTCGTAGTATCGGTCCTTGTGATGCTCGATGAGGCGCTCGAGGCTGATGTACCGACCAACATCGTAGCCTGCCTCGTAGAGCTGCAGGAGCAACAGCAGCCGCGACGCCCTCCCGTTCCCGTCACGGAACGGATGGATGCAGAGGAAGTCGAGGTTGAACAGCGCTATCGCGATCAGAGGGTGCGCCCACCCTTCGCTGCGGCTTCGGCTCCAGAGATCCAGCAGCAATCGCATGGCCTCGGGAGTTTGCGCTGCGGACACCGGCAGGAACCGCGTCGTCACGCTGCCATTGGGATGCCGTTCGATGATATCCCCATCATGCGCCTTGTACCTGCCGGCATCGCTGACGCTTCCGCGGCACAGTGCGTGCATCCGGCGAATGCTCTCCTCGCTCACGCTCGAGATCGTTCCGGCATGGATGAGCGCGAGTGCCTCCTGGTAGCCCCGTACCTCCTCCTCATCCCGGTCTCGCAGCAGCGACCTGCCGAACACCACCGTGCCCACCCTACCCGGCTCTACTTCGACGCCTTCCATCCGGTTCGATGAGACCGCGCTTTCGATAATGGCATTCTCCCGCAATGCCTTCAGCCGCTGGGGCGATTGCCGCGTGAAAAGTTCCTGCCTCCCTCGCGATTCAGCGACCGTCGCGAGGGACCATGCGATGCCGGGCGGAATCCCGCCAGCCAGATGCTCGAGCCGCGCCAGCGTCATGGGCCTTGCCCCACGTGGGATTTGATCTCGCTCTTTGCGTTCCAGGGATCCCGGATCTCGATGAATGACCATCGACCGACTCCGCCATGGTTGTTGACGGCAGGCACCCAAAGCGTCCGGGTGGTGTCGACCTTAGCCTGCTTGGCAGCATCGCGAACGCCCGTCACCTCGATGATCACATTCAGGGGGTTGTCGCGACCCCTTCCGTCGTCGATCCGGGCGATGAAATCTGGCACGTACCGGTGTTCCTTGCCCTCGGCACTGTACGGAATCGAGAATCCCAAGTTCTGATTCTTTACGTAGCAGACGAGCAACTCCTCCTCGCCGAGTTCCTCCAAAGCCTGGGCGGTCTTCTGCTCCCACGATCCCGTGTCGGCCACCACGTGGGAGACATGGCAGAATCGCGGGTCGGTCGTCATCACGGAACGGGCGGTATCGAAGTCAACGAACCGGGTCGATCCTTCCGCGTCGTACGCTTCGAGGATCGGCTTCACGGTCTTCGCGCCCTGCTCAGAGGCTACAATCGATCGATAGATTCGGTCGCTTGCTTCATAGCCGATCTCTGCGATCAACAGGAGCTGGGGGAAGGCATTATCCTTGCAGACAAGGCATTCCGACATCCACCGGCGGACGATCGTGAGAAGCTGGGGGAACAGCCAGTGCCGACGGACTCCCTCGTCATCGCGGAAGTACGCGTCCATCATGCGGCCGGCGATGTGGAAGGCCACCTCCTGCTCGCGATGGCTGCGCAGCTCGTCCAGCGTGTGGACGCTCTTCAGCCCGATAATCGGAGCGTTCTCTACACGGGTTGGAACATCCTCAGGGGATAGCGTGCGTCGTGCATCAGGGCCGAAGGTCGCCGTCAGCGTCTGTCGCGGCAGCTCCCAGCGGTAGCCGGTCAGCCGTGGGAAGGTGATTTCGCACGCCGCACGGTCTTCCAGGGCACGTACCCGGGTGGTCATCCTTGGAGCGGGTGGCTCGCCCGTCGAGCCCGAGCACGGTATAAAGGAGAACGGCACACCGTAGACCTCGGCGTATTCCGGGGTGAACATGCCTTCTCTGTTCGGTGCGTAACTCGTGCGGCGCAGGCCACGGCCGACTACTTGC
>DATEYD010000238.1:0-3446 GCA_035583445.1 Minisyncoccota bacterium | reverse complement strand
CTGAGTGGATGAGCGGGACTGCCATCGCCTGCGCTTCGGTCACGTCGCCGAACTTCCCCCTGAACCACTCCGAGACCACGGGGTGCATGAGCGACAGGATCTGCTCGGTCGATGACTTGTCTCCTACCTTGTGTATCATGTCCACTGACCGTCGAATCTGCTTCGTTATTCTATGAGGCTATTAATACGTTTTCAGCTGGGGTCGCGAACATCAGTCGATTCACAAACCTATTTAACTGCTCTCGGCAATCTTGAGAGGAAGCTGGTGAGCGATGGCCAGACGGTTCCCTTCGGCATGCGGTTTCTGCGTACTCGTCATAGCGCTGTTCGCGCTGTCTGCGCTCGCGCACAGCATCGGCCGCGACACGACAACTGCAGTGGATTCTCCGGCCGTGGCGCTCCAAACCCCTGGCACGGGAACCGTGAATGTGACCGTAAGAGACGATGCCGAGCGGCCTCTGCAGGACGCGGCCGTGACAATCGCCGGCCTCCCTGGCGAATGGAGAACGAAGGCCGATGGGAACGTCAGCATCCCTGACGTGCCCGCGAACGTGACCGGGGTCTCGTACAATATTGCAGGCAACAAGACCCGTTACGAGAACGGCAGCGAGTTCATCGTTGTCCATGAGAACAGAACCACGAACGTGACGATAGAACTCCGCGGAGGGATAATCACCGGGATTGTCACCGACAGCTCAGGCAGACACTTCAACGCGACGATCTCGATTGCCGCCCTTGGCTTGTCGGCTAAGGCGTCTTACCTGGACGGCAGCTACGAGATGCGCGGGGTCCCAGGGGGCACTCATTCAGTAACCGCAGCTGCGACCGGATACGTCTCGCAGAACAAGGACATCTACCTGCCCGTGGGCGACTTCGTCCTGGTAAACTTCGTTCTCTTGTCACAGAACGGTTCCATCTCGGGGCACGTCTTCAATGCCGTAACTGAGGTGCCAATAGCAAACGCGAGCGTCTCCGTCCTGATCGGTTCCGTCACGCTGACCGTGGCCACCGACGTCGGCGGCGGCTACAACATAACGAGTGTGCCCGAGGGCACATACAGCGTGACCGCCAGCAAGCAAGGGTTCTTCCCGGAGACGGTCACGAACATCGAGGTCACCCGAGGCAACCGAACCGAGGGTGTCGACTTCCATCTCCAGGAGCGGCCAACGACGTTGTCCGGAGTTGTCAGATCGGGCACGCTGCTCGTTGTCGGAGTGAACGTGACGATAGAGGGGACGACTTACTACAACATCTCTGGATCCGACGGCAGCTACGTCATATCGAACCTGACCGCCGGCACGTACACGGTAGTCGTGATAAAGGCCGGTTACGCCACGCAGACCATATCCGACCTAGTCATAGTATCCGGGACCGAGACCGTGCTCAACATCGACCTCGTGGGTCTTCCTGGCGCCATCCTGCGAGGCGTTGTGTATCTGTCTGATTCGCAGCAGCCGCTCACGAACGTCCAGGTCACGATCATCGACCTCAGGCCGCAGCCGCGTTCGACCTCGACGAACATCAACGGCGAATTCGAGTTCACAGGCCTGCTCGCTGGCAACTACACCATCAGGTTGGAGAAGACCGGATACAGACCGCTGGAGATAGGCAAGATCGACGTCGTGGTCGGAGACCCCGTGATGCTGAACCTCGAGCTGGTCCCGCTGAGGGAAGGGTTCGAGGGGTTCATATTCGGTTTCGACATGGCACATTCCATGATGATCCTCGCGCTCTTCCTCACGATCGTCATATTGGCAGTGGCGGTGTACTTGAGGATGCGGTCGTTCCAGACCCCTGGGAGCGCACCGGCGGTCTACGATGAAGCGGACGAGGAGCCAGCCGGGGGAGAGGTGGATGGGTCGGCCAGAGAGGTCACGAACAGCAAGTCTGCTGAGAGCGAAATCGACAAGAAACAGGTGTAGGGCGGGGCATGTGCCCCGCATTGCCGCGGATCAGGCCAGGCCCAACTTCGCCCGGGCCTTCTTCTCGTTCTCCTTGACCTTAACGCTGACATCCGCGAAAAGGCTGTTTCCGTGCGCGTCGATGGCGACCGTCAGGGGCCCGAAGTTCTCGCAGTTCAGTATCCAGATTGCTTCAGGCATGCCCAGCTCGAACCACTCGACCCCGCTGACGCTCTTGATGCCCTGAGCAGCAAGGACGGCTGCGCCACCCGTGAACGCCAGGTACACGCAGCCATGCTTCTTCATGGCGTCGACCGTCGGCTGGGACATTCCACCCTTGCCGATTATCGCCCCTGGCCGGAACTTGTCGATGAACTGCGGCTCGAGGGAGTTCATCCTCGAAGATGTGGTCGGTCCAGCTGCTACTGCGACCCACTTCTCGCCCTGCTTCTTCATGATCGGCCCGCAGTGGTAGAGCGCGGCGCCCTTGAACTCGACGGGGACCTTCTTGCCTTTCTCGAGGTACTCGAGAGCGTGTATGTGGACCTCGTCCCTGCCCGTGTACACGACTCCGTCGATGTACACCGTTTCGCCTGCCTTGAGTGCGCGCGCGTCCGCTTCCGACAGCGGTGTCTTGATCCTCTTTGGCATCTGCATCACCCCTCATGAGTCGGGAATGCCGTCTTCCCGTCCGGATATATCCTGACCGTACCGCGTCTTCCAGCCCAGCACTGCACGTTTATTCCTACCGGCAGGCTGGCGGTGTGACAGTAAGCGTATTCGACGTTGAGTCCGAGGCATGTCGTCTTGCCACCGAGCCCCATGGGCCCGATCCCCAGCATGTTGATCGCCTCCAGCAGTTCGGTCTCGAGCTTGGCGATCTCCGGGTCCTTGTGCCTCTGGTTGATCGGCCTCAGCAAGGCCTCTTTGGCGAGCTTCATCGCGATGTCGGAGGAGCCGCCTATCCCTACGCCCAGTATGGTCGGAGGACATGGGTTGCTGCCCGCCCTGAGCACTGAGTTCAGGACGAATTCCTTGATACCCTTCAGCCCCTGGCTCGGCGTCAGCATGGCGAGCTGGCTCATGTTCTCCGAGCCGGCGCCCTTCGTCATGACCGTTATCTCGATGTAGTCCTTGTCATGTATGCGCCAGTTGATGTAGGGCATCTTCTCACCGACGTTGTCTCCAGGGTTCTTTCTGGTGATCGGGTGCACGGCGTTCGGCCGGAGCGGAACCTCCTTCGTGGCCTTCTTAACGCCTTCGACAATGCCCTTGCCGACGTCCACCTTGCAGTCCCTAGGCAGGGCGGCGTAGAAGATCGTGACTCCGGTGTCCTGGCACATCGGTGTCGTGGTCCTGAGCGCCATGTCGATGTTCTCCACGATCGCCTTGAACTGCATCTTCGGGACCTCGTCCGTCTCGGACGCATAGGCCTTCCTTATCGCATCCTCGACGTCCTTGGGCAGCTTGACGACGGTCTTCCTGAGCAACTCGACCGTGGCATTCACAACATCCCCCTCTGAAACCATTAGAAATCAGTCCTCG
>DATEYD010000237.1:0-1715 GCA_035583445.1 Minisyncoccota bacterium | reverse complement strand
GAGACCGCCCCGCGCTCGGCCACCTGCTACTGCAAGGAGAAGAGCGTCCTGCTGAGCCTCCACGAGAAGGATTTTTACCGGATGATCGAGAACGACCCCGACATAGCCACCAAGATCATGTACCGGATGATGAACATCACGACCCAGCGACTGCGCGACACGGGCGAGTTCCTCTCAGATATGGTACACTGGGGCGAGGCGGCGCGCCGGCGGGCCATCACGGACGAGCTCACCGGCGCGTATAACCGGCGCTTCCTGGACGACGCGATCGCGAGCCAGTTTGAGCTGGCGAAGAACAGCGGCAGGCCCCTGTCGATAATCATGGTGGACCTCGATTACTTCCGTGACATCAACACCGCATACGGCAACGATGCCGGAGACCGCTGCATCATCGAGGTCGTGCGGGTGTTCAATCGCTGCCTGCGCGAATCGGACCTTCTGGCCCGGTTTGGCGGCGACGAGTTCACGGTTCTCATGCCGGAGACCCTGAGCGAGACGGCGCGGGCCGTGGCCGAGCGGGTGCGGCGCGAGGTGGAATCCCTGGACATCCTCGTAAGCTTCGGGGGCGCGATACGCAACTTTACTCTGTCATTCGGCGTCGCCGCGTTCCCGGAGCACGCGGATGACCTGAAGACTCTCAAGGAGACGGCCGATCAGGCGATGTACCGCGCCAAAGAGTGCGGGCGGAACCGGGTCGTGTGCGCGGGCTCGTAACGTGCCGTGAAGGAGCCGGACGGGATGAACAAACAGCCGATCGAAACCATACATCAGAAAAACACGATCATTGATAACATTATCAATGCCATGCACGTGAAGCAGCATTTCCTGATTCTGGGACACAAGAACCCGGACGAGGACTGCATCGCGTCCATGGTCGCGTTCGCTCTTCTCGTCGGAAAGTTCGCCAAGACGCCGCACCTGTACCTGAGCGAAATCATGCACGAGCATTTCCAGTACCTGCTCAACATCTGCATCCATAATTCGGTCCGGTGTTCCGGCCCCCATGATACGTTCAGGGACGCCATAGACGCCATCGTCGTCTGCGATACACCGAAGCGGTCGATGATCGACGCCAGCCCACTGATCGAGTCGATGCTGGACGACCCGGGCATACTCAAGATCGAGATCGATCACCACCTGGGCGCCGACAGCCAGTACATCGGCGACGCGGGATTCCGTCTGGTGACCGAGGCAACCTCCTCCAGCGAGCTGGTGGGGCTCCTGGCCCTTAAGCTGGGGAAGCGGAAGGATATCCTCAAGCAGTACAACATCCAGAATCCCCTATCGAGGAACGTGGTGCTGTCCGTGCTGACGGGCATCGTGGGCGACACCAGCATGGGGCAGTACATCAAATCGAAGCGGCAGAAGCGGTATTACGATATTTTCAGCAATCTCTACAACGCCTTGCTGGTCCGGGAGACGACGAAGGAGACCAACTTCATGAACAAGGACGAGGTCTTCCACGAGATCCAGCGTCTGTCGGCGAGCGAGGAGCGGTGCTTCCGGTACATCGACTCGAAGAAAAAGTTCTCCCGGTCGATCGGCTACGTGGTCCTCAACAAGAAAGACATGGACTACCTGTCCGGAGTGTTTGACAACGATACCATCGTATCCGTCACCCGTTCCATAGCCGATCATCTCGCGGAGGAGAGCTCACGCCTGGGGCTCGTGGCGTATGATGACTCGAGTAATTCCAATCTTGTCCAGTTCCGGCT